>JBEDEY010000219.1:0-2835 GCA_041175425.1 Bacteroidota bacterium
AAAATACAGCGAGCAAGAGATTTACGATGTGTTGGATGGCAACAATACCATCCAATGGAGCATTACTGTCCTCAACAATGTGCTGCTCATCTCTTCCTCCTCTTTTGTCATTGAAGAAGCCATTCGATTTTACCTCAGTGAAGATGCAAACCCAATTTCGACCAAGCTAGGCGAACAACTTCCCAATAAAGAAGGCCTAGGCAGGTTAATTCTTTCCTCAAAAGGGCTAGTCAAACTGCTCAACGGTGTAAGTGCCGCCAAAACTTCAGCAGCAATTGAAGAGCTACAGACCACAGATTTTCTCCTTTCCTTGGAGTTAAAATTTGAAGACAAACAACTCGTTTTTAAAGGCCCAATTCAAGGCCTTCCAGAAGTAGATTTCCTACCTTCTGTTCAAGCCCAACTTGCGGAATTTGAAAACTTGATTTCCACGCGGACACAATCGGTCACCCAAGTCAACTTGAAGGATAATTACGAAGCGCAGAAACTTCGAAACAGTTCCTTTGTTCCCAAATCTACCGTCAGTGGAGAGGTTCAAACTCGATTAATCGATCGGGGATTTTTAGACTTCCTAAGTGGAGAACAGTACTTTATAGAAATGGAGCCTCTGTCTGATCCTCAAAAAAATATTGCCCTCCTAGTAAAATTGGATAATCCAGAACAAGCCTGGAAAATCCTCAAGGAATACCGAGACACCACTGAATTTGATCCTACAGAGCAATACTTACAAAAGGAGATTTTATTTTTTCCTGAGGAGAATTTTCCCGCTCACCTATTCAATGGACGATTTGTAGGGTTTGAACAAACCTTTATCAGCCAAGTGGGACAGATTCTGCTGATGAGCAATTCAGCCAATGGCATTAGAAGTGTGTTGGATGATTATGCACAAGGAAATACCTGGGCAAAAAAGCCAAACGAAACTAAAAACCGCTTAACCCCCGCTGCGGGATACAGCAAAACATTCCTGCTTCCAAAAATTTGGACAAGTTGGGTTCAAACTACCAACCCTAGCTGGAGCACATTTATCCAGAAATACGAAACAGCGTTGAAGGCATTCACCAGCTTGGGATTGCGTATCCATCAAAGTTCAAAAGGACCCGAAGCAACCCTCATCCTAGGATATACAAGTGAGGGAACGCCTAAAGGAGAAGAAACTAAATCTTTTGAGCTGGCATCTGGAAAAGAAGTAGCACTTCCTGAAAATCTAATTTTTGGCCCCAAAGCAATCAAAAATTTCAATGACAACACCGAAGACCTGGTAGTCCAAGACCAAAATCATGTCTTGTATGTCATCAATTCAGCGGGAGAGCAAGTATACAACCAAGCTTTATCTGGCCCTATCCTATCTGAAACCTTTCAAATTGATTATTTCAAAAATGGCAAATTACAGCTCGTACTTGCAACTGCGGATCGAATCTATGCCATTGACCGTCTAGGAGAACCTTTACCTGGATTCCCCAAGGCCATACCTGGAGAAAAAATCACCCATCTAAGCGTGCTAGACTATGATCAAACGCTAGATTACCGCTTCTTTATAGCTACTGAAAAGGGGAATTTATGGTTGCTGGACAAAATGGGGAAGGATTTAGAAAACTGGAACCCCTTGCCTTTAGGAGAACCTTCAAACGGCACTCCCTTTCATGCTCGCGTACCAGGAAAAGGTGATTTTATGGTGGTGCTAGGCATCTCTGGCGACTTGCATTTATTCAGTCGTAAAGGTGAATCTCGAAGCGGATCTCCCCTCAAACTCCCAGACGGAATTGCCAGCCCGCTTATTTTCAATAAGACAGGCACCCCAACACTTCAAGCCGTCACCACTGGTGGTGAAATCCTTGACATTTCCTTTTCTGGGGAAATCATGAAGAAAACCCAGGCACAAAAATCAAATCGAGACGATAAATTTCGAAGCCTAAGTGACCAAAAGGGCAACTCCTCCCTACTTGTATTGGAACAATTCAATAAAACACAGCTTTACGATGAGCAACAGCGCCTGCTGATGACTCTCCCCTTGGCTGGAAGTAAGACCTGGATAGGTTATTATGATTTTGGCTCGTCCCGGAAAATCATCGCAGTCACTGACCTAGAGCAGGGCTTGGGGTATCTGTATGACTTAGCAGGAAATCCACTGATTAGCACCCCGCTTCAAAGCAATGGTGAAATCCAATTGAGCCACCTCCCCAGTCAAGGACAATACCTGATTCGTACACGCTACGGAAAAACGTTGATGGAATACCTCATTCCCGACTAACTTCACTTGCTTCACTGCAAGGCCATCACCACCCTAGTGCAAGAGCCACTTAGTCGTTTACTTCAAAAAATGTACGGCGAACAGTTAGCTTTCCGCCTTCATTCACCTGCTCCCAGTACACAAACATTCCAGTCAATTGAGGAAGCTTAGTGCTTACTTCTTGACCACTAGCTTGCCAATACAGCACCGTTCGCCAATCGGGTATTCGCGAGGCAGTAGAGGGCTGCACAAACTGGTTTCGATCCAGAAGGACCGAGGGTTGAATTCCCGGGTAATCAAAAAACCGAGCCGCTGGAGCCAGTGGATATAAACCAAAATTATTGGCGAAACTCGAAAAACTGAGCACACCTGGATAGGTGCGGTCGTTTAGGTAAAACTCACGGTTGAGTACCTCCAAACGCTGAAGAAATTTGGGATTGAAGGAGGCCAATAGATCCGAATCAAATACAGGCATCGCATCGATTAGAATCAGGGGATTGGTGTCAAAAACACCCTTTTCCGCTTCATCTAGAAGTCGAAACGTTTTCTTTTTGTCCCTTAGACGAACCGCAACACTAGGAACATATTCTTTTAGCACCGTTTCCACA
>JBEDEY010000220.1:0-2937 GCA_041175425.1 Bacteroidota bacterium
AAGCTTTTCACTCTGACTTAGAGCAAGTAGAGCGTGAAAAAATCATGTCGGCCTTCAAAAATAGGAAAGTAAAAATCCTGGTGGGTACAGATATCATCTCTCGAGGCATTGATGTGGTTGGTATTGAGCTAGTTATCAACTACGACACGCCAGGTGATCCGGAAGATTACGTGCACCGCGTAGGTCGTACGGCAAGAGCAGATGCCAAAGGAGAGGCCATAACCTTTGTGAATCCTAAGGATCAGCCCAAGTTTGTGCGCATAGAGCAGTTGATAGGGATGGCAGTGACTCAGAATCCGCTCCCGGCACAAATGGAAAAAGGTCCTTCCTTCGTAGGCGAAAAAGCAAAGCCTACCATCACAGCTCAGGTGGCTTCTTCGCCTGCTAAAAAGAAGAAAAAGAAAAAGAAAAAGCCAACCCAGGGTGCTACTCCTGAAAGAAGCAACACTGCAGATTTGCCTAAAGGCGAGCCATCGCAAGTGAAAGAACCTCAATCCGAAGCTGGACCAAGTAAGTATGGGCAGCGAAAAAATGTGATTGAGCCCTAATTGTAGTTTATAATGGTTAAGTCCTAGTCAAGGAGTAAGCTATCGTTTGGAATTTTAATCGGTAGTTTACTGCTGCAGGTCCAGTGGTACTTTGAGGCTATTGCGTGATTTTTTTATCGAAGGCATATAGCCCCCAGCCTAAAAGCAAGATGCCAATGCCTGCCAAACTTTCTTTGGGTCTATCCACAAGTAGGTAACCCATTAAGGCAATACTAAATCCTAAATAGATCAATTGTGGCAGTGGTTTGAATGGGGTTTTGAATCCTTCCTGCTTTTTGATTTTTAAAGAAGAGTAAACGGTAACCGTACTCATGAGCTGCAGGATAAATCCAGCATAGAGCATGATTTGCTCAAAGGAGCCTGACACAAACAATACCAAGCTAATTCCCGTGTTGAGGACGATTGCCCGGACCGGGATATTTTGTCCATTGACCTTCGCGAGGGGACTCCAGAGTTTGAAATCTTTTGCCATGGCATAGGTGACTCGAGGACCTACCCATGCGTAACCTGATATGGTAGCGATCAGTTGAACGCCGATAAATAAACTCACCCAAACTGCTCCTCCTGCACCAAAAAGGTTGCCAAAGGCAATGTCTGCAACCTGAACTTGACCGGTTAGTTGGGATACGGAAGCATGCTTGAGAAGAACCAGCTGTAGCAAAACATAAATCACCATCACTAGAAGGGTGGCTCCAATGAGTGCCTTAGGCAAGTTTTTCTTGGGTTGATCTACTTCTTCAATGATGTAAGCCGCAGAATTCCAACCCGTATAGGCATAAAAGACATAAATCAAGGAAACTGCAAATCCAGGAAGTAGAATTTCATCCTGCCAAGAGTCCGAAAAATTAAGGGCTGGACTTGTACTGTTGGTGCCGAATCCTAGTCCTATCCCAATTAGGGCCAGAACAAAAGCGATTTTTAGGATGGTCATCCCATTTTGAAATTTGGCAGAGCTGCTTACTGAAAAAATATGTACCGCAGGGATGAGCACTAGAAAAATGAGACCTGGTAGCTGCGTTTCTCCCAGTACTGGACTTAGGTAATTATTCATCGCCATAGCGGCAATGGCAATGGGGGCAGAAAATCCAACTACCAAAGAAACCCAAGCATACAAATAGCCGACCAAGGGATGAATCGTCTCGGAAAGGAAAATATAATCTCCACCCGTACGGCGAAAATGGGTTCCCAACTCAGCATAAACCAAGGCTCCTAGAAGGGCCATTATCCCTCCAAAAGTCCAAAGCAATAAAATGGTCCAGGTATTTTGAACCACAGCAAGCTGGAAACCGAGGCTCGTAAATACCCCCGTCCCAATCATGTTGGCAATGACAATGCCGGCAGCAGTTTTCCAGGATATTTTTTTGCTTGTAGAATTCAAACCAAGTAAAGTCAAGTAATGATTTTCAAATCTACACGCTGTTCCTCAATTATCGCTACTCCATCCGCAATAGTTGAACTGATGATTTGAAACAAACGCACAAAACTTAGGGTAGGCTTTTTACTTTTTGAATTGCCCCAGTTTTTTGACCCGTCTGAAGTAGAAATACATGCACAAGCTGCTCGTAGCGGTTAGAAAATGCCAAAGGGCATGCCCTTGCCAGATGGATAGGGGATCACAATTGATCTTGGCGACATCTAGGGTGCGAACTTGTATTGCAATGGCCAATAACACAAAGCCCAGGATAAGAAGAAGTGGTCTTCGTTGGGATCGGTATTGTACGTAATTGCCAATGCCGAGGAGGAGCAATACCAAAAACAAAGTGGGCAATAAAACAGCACTTGAAATTTGCAAGGCTAGGGGAAGGAATCCAGCTATGAGCAAAAGCATACCAAGGACTAGAGCAACTTGGGTTTGTTTGGAGAGCTCCTTTTTTGCTACTACTTGAACCATCCCAATGCAGATTAAACTAAGAGTGAGTCCGTAGGTGGCATTCATGTCTACCCGTTGTCCGATCCAGGTGAGGGAAGAATGGAAAAATGCAGAACCAAAGCTCAGATAGATGAAATTAGCCGCCAGTAGGATGGACAAGTAAGGGGCATTACGAACTGAATTGACTCCCTTTATACCAACAAAGTTGAAGTCTTTCATTGCCAACTGAAAGATTACAAGGCCATAAAAAAAGTAAATCAGGTTGGAATAGGTATTGATGGGTTGGTGGAATAGCCGTTCGGGGTGGTTAAACTCACAGTATTCCACGGTGATGGCAGACTGACTCACCTTCATTCCTGTCCAAACACTGCTGTCCAAAAGAAAATCCAGGGTAAGGAAAATGCCCAAAAGGAGTCCAGTACCTAACAAAGCATTCCGTAGAATATGCGTGTTTGACATAATTAGAAGCGTTAAAAAAAGCATCCCGATTGCTCAGGATGCTTTTTAATTAGCGAATTA
>JBEDEY010000221.1:0-5074 GCA_041175425.1 Bacteroidota bacterium
CCAGAAAACATCACGGGTACGCAGGACTCCACGTGATGTACCAGCTTCAAATCGAAACTGGAGCGTTCTTTTAAGGTAAGAAAAACGGAGGGATGTGGGTGAACTCATGCGGATGTAACCAAAAGGAGATGAAAAGGGTTAACTATATTTGCGGACAAATGGACCCAAGTATGAAAATACCAAGTATAAATCTTCAAGACTACGAATATACTTTACCTGAAGAACGAATTGCTAAACATCCCTTAGAAAAGAGGGATCATTCCAAGCTTTTGGAATACAAGCAAGGATCCCTCCATCACCGCAATTTTTTTAATCTTCCGGACCTTTTGGAAGCGGATAGTCTCTTGGTGTATAACAATACCAAAGTAATTCCAGCTCGCTTGATTTTTCAACGACAAACGGGAGCTCGAATTGAAGTGTTTTTGCTACAGCCTATCGCTCCATCCCGAGTGATGTCCGAAATTATGGCATCCAAAAAGCCGGTGGTCTGGGAAACCATGATAGGCAATGTCAAAAAGTGGAAAGATGGGGAAGAGCTTCAAGGAAGTATTTTGATCGGAGAAAAAGAAGTGGTTCTAAGGGCTAAACTACTCGATCGAGCACTCAAGCACGTTGAGTTTTCCTGGTTAGGTGAAGAAATCGCTTTTGTGGATTTGGTAGAAGCATGTGGGGAAACTCCCCTGCCTCCCTACCTCAACCGAAAGGCCGAGGAAGAAGATAAGTCGCGGTACCAAACAGTTTATTCTGAGAAAGAAGGGGCCGTGGCAGCACCCACTGCTGGACTTCACTTTACAGAAGAAGTTTTTGAAACCCTACGAAAAAAGGGAATCCAAGAAGCAGCCCTTACCCTCCATGTAAGCGCAGGTACCTTTCAACCTATCAAGGTAGATACAGTGGAGGCGCATCCCATGCACAGTGAACAAATGGAAATCACCCTAGAAACCATTGAAAAACTACTCCAGCATGAGGGGAAAATTATTGCAGTGGGTACTACTTCCGTGCGAACACTCGAAAGCATGTATTGGTATGGGGTGCAGCTACTTGAAAATAAAGGAAGTCTATTTCAAATTGAAAAACTTGCGCCTTACGAAAGTAGATCTGTTCTTCCTTCTCGAAGAGAATCCCTAGAAGCCATCCGACAAGAAATGAAGCGGAGCGGGATCGATACCCTATTTGGAACTACGTCCATTTTTATTTTCCCAGGATATCCCTTCAAACTAGTAGATGGATTGATTACCAACTTTCACCAACCAGGATCGACACTCGTTTTATTGATAGCGGCTCTAGTAGGTGAAGATTGGAAAAAAATATACCAAGAAGCACTAGACACTGACTACCGCTTTTTGAGTTATGGCGATAGTAGCTTGCTTTGGGTTTAATCCCCTATACTTCCAATTTTTCTAATTCCGCTCAATAGCTGATGGTAAAAAGTACGACCCACGGGTACTAAATCGTTTCCGACTTTCACTTCCTTGGTGGTAATGGAAAGGATCTCGGAAGCTTGAACGATGTAGCTTTTGTGAATGCGGATAAACTGACTTTCTGGAAGTACAGATTCAAAGTCTTTCAAAATATTCCGTACGGAAAAAACAGCCTTTTTCGTGATTAAGGTGGTGTAATTGCCATCTCCTTTCAACCAAAGGATGTCTTCAAATCTAACCTTCACCAAGCTCCCCTCATGACGAACAAATACGGCATCTTTAACCAATAGTTTCTGATCATGGAATCCGTTTTTCTTATCAACTTTTCCATTACCATTCGTCTTTTTTAATTCGAGAAGCTCTTTCATAGACTGGATATTTGAGTTGTAACTAGTTGAAAGAGACTATTGTTTAAAAAAATTACACAACATCTATTTTTCCAAATATAAACTGGTTATCCTCCAATAACTCGACATAAAAAATCCATGAAGCGCAGGATTACTTCATGGATTTTTGGTGATTGGAACTTATAAATTGGTGTCTAAATTACCGCATTGCTTTGTATGCGTTGATTAATCCATTGGTAGAGCTGTCGTGCGAAGTAATCTTGTCCTCATTTGAAAGTTCTGGTAATATTCCATTCGCCAAAACTTTACCCAGTTCAACTCCCCACTGATCAAAACTGAAAATATTCCAAATGATGCCTTGAGCAGCAATTTTATGTTCGTACATCGCTACCAACTGCCCTAGGGTATAAGGGGTGATTTGCTTCACCAAAATAGAATTGGTAGGTCGATTCCCCTCAAATACCCTGTGTGGGGCTATGCGTTGAATTTCATCTTCCGTCTTGCCTGCTTTCCGCATTTCTGCTTCTACTTCAGCCAGTGATTTTCCCTTCATCAGCGCTTCTGTTTGCGCAAAAAAGTTAGAAAGAAGTTTGACATGATGATCTCCAATTGGGTTGTGGGACTTTGCAGGGGCAATGAAGTCACAAGGAATCAGATGCGTTCCTTGATGGATCAACTGGTAAAACGCGTGCTGTCCATTGGTACCTGGTTCACCCCAGATGATCGGGCCCGTCCCATAGTTTACTTTTTTTCCATCACGGCCCACATACTTTCCATTGCTCTCCATGTTTCCTTGCTGGAAATAGGCTGCAAATCGATGTAAGTATTGGTCGTAAGGTAGGATGGCCTCTGAAGTGGCTCCTAGAAAATTGGTATTCCAAATACCAACCAAAGCCAAGATTACAGGAATGTTTTGATCTAATGAGGCACTTTTGAAGTGCAGATCCATGGAATGAGCTCCAGAAAGCAATTCCTCAAAGCGTTCGAATCCAATGGCACAGGCGATAGGAAGACCGATGGCGGACCAAAGGGAGTACCTTCCTCCTACCCAATCCCAAAATGCAAACATATTTTGTGGATCGATCCCAAAAGCACTTACTGCATCGGAATTGGTTGAAAGTGCCACAAAATGCTTTGCAATTGCTTTTTCATCCTTTGAATGCGTCAAAAACCAAGATCTAGCGGTATGCGCATTGGTCATGGTCTCCTGCGTAGAGAAGGTTTTGGAGGCAATAAAGAAAAGTGTGGTTTCCGGATCAACAGCTTTCAGCGTCTCAGCAATATGGGTACCATCAACGTTGGAGACGAAAAACAATTTCAAATCCGGGTGTTGGTAAGCCTTCAAAGCTTCTGTGACCATTACTGGTCCAAGATCCGAACCACCAATGCCAATATTTACGAGCGTCGTGATCGGCTTTCCCGTGTATCCCAACCAGCTTCCTTGATGGATCTGGGTGGCAAAGGCCTTCATTTGAGCCAATACCTCATTCACTTCGGGCATGACATCTTTGCCATCCACCAAAACTGGAGTATTGGAACGGTTGCGGAGGGCTGTATGAAGCACGGCACGGTTCTCAGTTTGGTTGATCGCTTGGCCTTCAAACATGCTCGCGATGCCCTCTGCCAGTGCTGTTTGTCGAGCTAAGTTTAGCAGCTCCTCGAAAACCTCATCTGAAATTCTATTCTTGGAAAAGTCAACTAAGATATCTTGAAGGCTGCGACTGTAACGCTCAAATCTATTGGGTTGATCAAAAAGTCCTGCAATGGTGCTAGTTTCCTGTTTTTCTGAAAGTTCAACTAGCTTCGACCATGCAGAGGTGGTGGTTGGATTGATAGCTTGCATAGCTGGGTAAGCGTATTAGGTTAGAAAGTATTGGTTAAAAAGAATTGAGTTGTGCACCCCAGAATTGGTCCGGTCTTGCTTCTTCACTTCAGCCGTTGGAGGTACAAATCAATTCCCTCCTTCAGCCTTTATTTTTCTTTTGAAGCCTTTATTGAATGGCCAAGTGTATTCGAGTGCTTCCATTCCTTTGTTAAGATTGTAAGAAGCTGAATCTGCATTTTCAATGGTTTTTTTCAAGGATTTGGCAAACTCAGGGTCATTCAACAGCATTCCAAGGGAATTGTCTTTGGAATTGAGCTTGTTGGTAATGCCTGAAAACTCCTTGGTCAAGGCTTGGGTATTCGCACTGGTCGCCCTTAGGCTCTCCATGGTGGCTTTAAGATCAGGAACGATAGAGGTATCCGTCACCAAATCATTCATCAGGGTACCCTTTTTGTTGAGCTTGGCGCTAAATGCGTTCAAATCCGCAATCATCTTGTTGCTGTTTACGGATGCCCGCTCCAGGTTAGTCAAGATGGTTCGAAAATTTACGGCCAAGATAGAATCGGTTAGTACCGCACCTACAATCCCTTCACCATCAGCTATTTTACCTGTTAGTATCTTGAGATCATTGGTGATGTCAACTAAATTCTTGTTGTTTTCCTGTAAGGTTTCCATCATTTTATCCGTGTCCAACGGCATGATTGCCTCTAGGCGATCTCCCTCTACTACAGGAGGATAATCGGTGGTGCCTCCGTAAATGACAATAATCTTGTTTCCGATCAAACCATCGGAACTGATGGTTGCCTTGGAATTTTTACGGATAAACTCAGCCACTTTTTCTTCCACACTCAATTCAACTTCTACTTGAGAATCGCCGAAGAATTTGATTTTCTTAACTGTCCCTATTTTTACTCCGGAAAACCAAATGTTGTTGCCAGGCTGAAGACCTCCGATGTCATCGAATACTGCCTTGACATGGATGGCTTTCACAAATTTTTTCTGCTGACCTCCCAAGGTCATGATGCCAGCCACTAGGATGACAATTCCTATCAATACAAATAAACCTACAAGTACAGATCGCTTATTTTCTTGGTTCATGAGTTTATAAAATTATAATCGTAGAAAGATTTAATCCGCTGATCTTCAGCATGAGGAAATACCTCCTCAAAGGTACCAATCGCATTAAATTGCCCTTCAAGCAATACGGCCATTCGATCCCCAGTTTGCTTGGCACAGGCCAAGTCATGGGTAATCACTATGGAGGTAGTCTTGTATCGCTCGCGAACTTCATTGATCAAGTGGTTGATTTCCACACAAGTGATGGGATCCAAACCAGCTGTTGGCTCATCGTAAAGCATGATCTCGGGATTGAGTACCAAGGTACGCGCGACGCCAATTCGCTTTTTTTGTCCTCCTGACAACTCAGCAGGCATTTGATTGATTGTTTGTGGAAGACCAACGGCTTCCAATAGTTCTTCAAT
>JBEDEY010000222.1:0-8722 GCA_041175425.1 Bacteroidota bacterium
AGTCCTTTTTCGAGTTTGTTCTCTACCAATCGGACGCTGTAACTCAGATTCTTGCGGGCAAAACTTTGGTGAAAGGTGGCAGGCTTCTTGAGCTGCAGCTTTTCTAAAATATCTTTTTCAACCTCTGGTGTAGCAGAAGCGGTCAAGGCAAGCACATTGACCTTGGGATGATAAGCTCGGATGGTCGCGATCTCTAGGTATGCGGGTCGAAAATCATAGCCCCACTGGGAAATGCAATGCGCCTCATCCACTGCAATGAGATTGAGGTTCATCTGCTTGAACCGCTCCACAAATAGTTCAGATTTTAAGCGCTCTGGGGACAGGTATAAAAATTTGACTCCCCCACGGATGCAATTGTCCAACAGGGTATCGATCTCCCGAGCACTCATTCCAGCATGAATTGCTACGGCTTTTACCCCACGGGCTTTGAGGTAATCTACCTGATCTTTCATGAGGGCTACTAGCGGGGAGATGACGATGCAGATCCCCTCTTTGGCCAATCCAGGCACCTGATAACAGAGGCTTTTACCACCCCCTGTAGGTAAAATGGCAAGCGTGTCTTCTCCTCGATACACCGCATCGATGACCTGCTTTTGGACAGGACGAAACTCCTTCCATCCAAATACCTCCTTCAGGAGAATTACCAATCGGTCGTTTGCCTCAGTCATGAACCTTTGAAATTACAAAAAAACCCTAGTTCACCGTGAGCCAGAACCCATAAATTGAAAAAGAATCCAGCTTGTGGGTTCTTTAGAAATTGACCTTAAATCCTGAAAAAGCTGTAAATATCGAGTCTGTTGGGAGGGCTTTCGTAGGCTTAGTTTGGCCAAAATCTATCCGTTCCTTGGGCTGAAGCGATCCCCAGGCAAGGCGATTTTGAGCGGGGAAAAAGCTGACCTTGATCCCTGGAAACCAAATAGAATCCCCACTTACCATCCCTTTCAGCTGGATTGGAACAGGATTACGTTGGCCTGCCAGCCGGTTGGGAAGAATGGAATACGAGAGTTGGGCCACAGGGAAATCCTGATTCCAGGAAAGGTGATGCTCCCCTAGTTTGAGGTCAAGGATTCGCTGCTCGTCCTTAGTAAAAAAGTAAAGCTCCAGGGCTGGGCGTCTCACCTCAGTCCACAGATTTGAGATAGCCCAGAGAAAACCAAGCGCTAAGGCAAACTGAGCAAGGATTTTTCGATTGCCCAACTCCCAATTTCCCCAAATCCAAAGTGCTCCCCAAATGGCAAACATCCCCACTAGCGAGAGGTGAATCCCCTGCCACAGCGCAGCCGGCAATTCTTGGAGGGTGTAGGTGATTTCGTTTTGGATAAAAAGTAAAAAGTCAACACTAACTCCCAACAAGGATCCAAGGATGGGAATCCAAGCGAGCAAAAGAAACGGAACCCCTGCGCACAAGATGATGTAGGACAGCGGCACAATAAGCAAATTGGCCACCAAAAAATAGGTAGGAAACGTATGAAAGTAGTGGAGCGTCAGTGGGCTGGTGATCAGCTGAGCAGCAAGGGTGACGGTGGCCATTTGCCAAAAATAATCCAGCACCCGATTGGAGGGGGCCCACATTCGAAGGAGGATAGGCTGCAAGCCCACGATCCCAGCAACAGCCAGGTACGAAAGCTGGAAGCCAAGATCTGTTTGAATATCAGGATCAAGCACCAGGAGCAGCAGTGCTGAAAAAGCCAAAATATTCCAAATGGAGGGTTTTCTTTTTCGCATCTGCCCGAGGGTTACTAAGGAGAACATGACCACTGCCCGCACCACGGAGGGTGAGAATCCAGTCATCAGCGCATAGATCCAGATCAGCCCCATGACCAGAAAGAGGTAACTTTTTCGAAGGGCATGCCCCTCCTGTTTAAAAAAAGTCAGTGGAAGCAGCAATATGGAGTAGATGATCCCTACATGAAGTCCGGAAACAGCCAAAATATGCTGGGTCCCCGTTGCCGAATAGGATTGTTTTACCTCCTTGCTTAGGGATTCCTTTTGTCCCAGCAGGAGTGCTAAGGCAATTTGTTTGGACTCCGGCCTAGGAACATACTGCGTAATCACCCCCGCAAAATAATGACGCAAATGCTCCAAGGTGAAATTCAGGTCATTGCTTTTCTTTAGTGGAAGTAGAACTAATTTTTTGCCAAGAAACTGCCGGAAGTGAATTCCTTTGGCAGCCAAAAAACGCTTGTAATTAAATTCATTGGGAAAACTCGGAGGGGCTATTCGCTCCGGATTGCTAGGGACCCAGATCACCTGACCCGGATACAATGCCTCATCCAGCTGGTGGTATACCAGAACCAATGATTTCTGAGGCTGCCAGCCTTTTGCTCCCTGTATGGCAACTACTGCGAGTAAATTTTCCGATGAATTGGCTTTGGGAACATCATAACGCTGCACTTCGGCAAGGTAGCCTTCGCCCTCTTCCCAAGGAATGTCTCCGGCAAGTGCTTCTTGTCTCGATGAAAGAGATACATAACAACCCAGCCCAATCAAAAGCAGGTAGGCCAAAGAGGAGGGAAAGAAGGTATTCGGAGTAGGCGACCAAATCAGATATCCTAGATAGACTAACCAAATCGCAGCCAATAGCCCCAAGAAAAGTGAGGGCGATGCCTGTGGAAACAAAGCTGTGAGTAAAGTCCCTCCGAAGAAAAAGAAGAGGTACCTCAAAAAAGGAAAGTCAGCAAAAGTCATGTCCAAAAAAATAAGTGACTAAAAAATAAAAGGAGGAATAGCAACCCTAGGGCTACCATCCAAAGCAGGAACTTGTTCTAAAAAATCTGTCCCTTGAAAAATTGATTTACGCGTACTTGGAAAAAAGTGGTTTCTAGCTCAGTTCCATTTTATAATGCAGGATAGCGCACTCCTCAAACTGATCCCCTACCGCTTGAAATCCAAATTTGGCATAGAGCGGCATCGCATGGATTTGGGCATGGAGGTATTTCTTTTTTGCTTTTCCATCCGGATGCAGATTGATGTCTGCAAGTACAGCAGCCACCAAGGCTTGGCCTACGCCTTGTCCTCTTGCTTCTTGGAGAACAGCAAACCGTTCCATTTTCACCCCATTTGAGGTAAATCTCCAGCGGGCGGTGCCCACAGGGACTCCATCCAGTTTCGCCAAGAAGTGAATTGAGCTATCTTCAAACTCGTCGTATTCCTCTGACGCATCTACTTCCTGCTCGACGACAAATACGAGCTCACGAATTTGAAATGCAGCTTTTAGACCTTCCTCAGTCGTTATTTTTTCTACTGTTGGCTTCATGGCGTAGTTTTTCTTTTTCTTCCTCACTTTTCTCGTAAGCGGCGATGATGGCTTTGACTAGCTTGTGTCGAATTACATCACTGCCACTCAAGCGCACTACACCAATTCCTTTGACATCATTCAGTACACGAAGTGCTTCGGAAAGACCGGATTTTTGTCGAGTAGGTAAATCTACCTGCGTTTGGTCCCCGGTAATGATGACTTTCGAATTGGGTCCCATTCGCGTCAAAAACATTTTTATTTGTTCGGCCGTGGTATTTTGTGCCTCATCCAAGAGAATAAAGGCATCGTGAAGGGTTCTTCCGCGCATGTAAGCAAGCGGAGCGATCTCAATGGCACGCGTTTCTTGGTAATACTTCAGTTTTTCCGGGGGAATCATGTCTTGAAGCGCATCGTAGATCGGCCGCAAGTAAGGGTCTAGTTTTTCTTGCAAATCCCCTGGAAGAAATCCCAAATTCTCTCCAGCTTCTACGGCTGGTCGAGTAATGATGATGCGTTTGACTTCTCTGTTTTTCAGTGCGCGTACCGCCAAAGCCACTGCAATGTAGGTTTTGCCCGTTCCGGCAGGGCCCAATGCAAACACCAAGTCGTTTTTGAAGGCTGCTTCGACCAGTTTGCGTTGGTTGGCAGATTTAGGTTTGATGACTAAACCCTTATTTCCAAACACAATCACTTGGTCTTTATTGGCTTCTTCAAAAGGCCCTCCTTCTATGGCCAAGTAATCCTTGACATGCTCTGGGCTCAAACTTCCAAAGCGCTCAAAGTGCTCCAAAAGCATGTTGATCAGATCATTGATTCTCAGAATTTCTGGTGGACTTCCTTGAATACGGATTTCATTTCCGCGAGAAATCACTTTACACTGTGGAAATGCTTGTGCGATCTGACGAATATTTTCATCGGCTGTGCCAAAAAACTCAGCCAAGGGAACATGCTCTAGGGTAATTACTTTTTCGACCAAAGTTTTGTTTAGATTAGGTACACCTTGAAGGCAAAAGAATAAAATGTCTATTTTTGTTCAGTCCCCAACAAACAAAACTACAAAATTTTACTTTACATGCTCTTATGGCCTTGGTGACATTCCTTTCTGATTTCGGGGACATGGATTACTATGTTCCGGCAGTGAAAGCCAAGATGCTATCCATCAATCCACAGTTGCAAATTGTGGATATATCCCATGGAATAGCGGCTTTTGACTTGGAGCATGCCGCCTTTCTTCTTCGCGCTACCTTCCGTGAATTCCCGAAGGGCACCGTGCATTTGGTGGGCATCAACACTACAGGTACAGCAACAGCAGGATACATCGGCATCAAGCTGGAAGACCATATTTTTATCGGACCCAATAATGGGATTCTAAGCATGTTGGCGGATTACGATCCGGGGATTATCGTGCAGTTTGCCGACATTCATGTGAAGGACTCTACCTTCCCTACTCGCGATATTTTAGCACCAATTGCCGCAAAAGTAGCCTCAGGTGCCGCCATACATGACTTTGGAGGTCCTTCCACCCAGTTCAAAAAATTAATGCCTCGCCAAGCCAAGGCTACACGGGAACAGATTATCGGTCACGTAGTACGTGTAGACCGCTACGGAAACCTGATTACCAATATACAGCGAGAGGTTTTTGAAAAGTTGAATCCCGGGAAATTCACCGTACAGTTTGGAAGGGAAACCTTACGTCAACTCCAAACGGGCTACGACCAGGTGGAGGCAGGTGAGCCTTATTTATTTTTCAACAGCCTGGATGTCCTAGAAATCGGCATCAATCATGGACATGGGGGCAACTTGCTCGGTTTGAAGCGAGATAGTGTGGTGTACATCAACTTTGAAGCATGAGTTTGATTCGTGTGGTCCGGATGACCTTCCGACCTGAAGCAGCTGCAGCATTTCTAGAAAATTTTGAAATCCACAAATCTGCAATTCGAAATTTCCCCGGTTGTCGGCATTTGGAACTCTGGCAGGACCAGAATCAAAAAAATATTTTCGTGACCTATAGCCACTGGGAAAGTGAAGAGGCTTTGAATCAGTATCGTGATTCTGAGCTGTTTAAATCAGTTTGGACCTATACCAAATCCCTCTTTTCTGAAAAGCCTCAAGCATGGAGTACAAAAAAAATACAGGAAGTAGGAGTATGAATTTGTAGAAAATCATTTTTGTCTTCATATTTGCAACCCCATTCAGTACGGAATGGAAGTGTTTAATGCCCAGATGGCGGAATTGGTAGACGCGTTGGTCTCAAACACCAATGAGGTTACACTCGTGCCGGTTCGACTCCGGCTCTGGGTACAAAGGGTTGTCTTTTGACAGCCCTTTTTTTTGATCTATTTTTTAGGAAAGCTTTTTTCAACCAACACAAAAGGCTTGCTAGACCTCAAAGGTTAGGTCCAACCTTTGAGGTTTACCAAAACCTCGAAGGTTTCAAAGTTCTATATTAAAAGAATTAAACCTTCGAGGTCCAAAAAAGACCTCAAAGGTTACTCATGTTTCCCACCTTTTCAGAAGACTCAACGTTTTTCAAGGTGCCTTTTTGAACCACCTCTTCATCGCTTTGTAGAATAGTCACCAACTCTATTCCAAGTACTTTTTCAAGGTTACAGAGGGTCTCCAACTTAAAATTCTCCTCCCCTTTCACATACTTACTCACTTGCTGTGGAGAAACGCCCATTTCTTGAGCTAGTTTTGTTTTTTTCCAATTCAACTCATCTAAAGCATCCAAAATCCTCAGCGCTATTGCTGCTGATTTTCTCAACCAGGCTTTATTCACTTTTCTCCAAGCAACATCCTCCATCCAGTTTTCATGAGATTGAACACTGATGTCTTTGATTGATTTTTTGGTAGCAGTCATCCTTTTAGCTTTCTAGATAAATTATTTTTCCTTCCAAATCATTTTGCCTTAAAAACTCGGCAACTGACAACTTTCTATTTATTAACCCACGGGTTTACCTTTTGGTTCATATTAAAAAAAAAGGTTACTCCTGATTCAAAAAAATGGAACATGGAATTATCCGCAATTATACCGGAGACTCAAAAAATGGCTATAAAACGCTGCGGATATTCAAAATAGATAAATGAAAAAAAGGCTAACAGCGATGCAAGCCTTTTTTGTTTTATAGGATTAGCTACTTTTTCAACTGCAACTACTTTAATTAAATTTTGTAGTTCAATTATGTGAGCTGTGGACAGTGGTCTGTGAGCGATTATCCGCAGGAGTTGATTTTCCTACAAAGCGATTTATTTGCGGATAATCAAATTGCATTTACCCATTCCCTCTCAAAATCTCCATCGGAGGCTGGTTGATGATTTTCCGACCATTGAGCCAGCCCAATACAATCGTAAGCAGGGTAATCACCAAGTAAATCACCAAACCCTCTTTCCAAGCCAAACTAAAGTTCAGCTGAAAGACAAACTTGCCCAACAAGAATGTCGCCAGAAAGGAAAGTAAAATTCCAGAAAGGGAGGCAAGGCTTCCCAAAAAGAAGTACTCCAAGGTATTGATCTGTCGCACCAAGGCTGAGCTTGCCCCTAGTGTTCGCAACAAAATACTCTCCCGCATGCGTTGGTACTTGCTGATAATCAACGAACTGATCAACACCAAGATCCCCGTAGCAATGGAGAAAAAGGCCATAAACTGAATTACAAAGCTGATCTTGCCCAAAATCTCTTCAAGTGTCTCGACTATAGTACCCAGGTTGATGATGGAGATATTTGGAAACTCTCGAACCATAGCGGCCTGCATTTCAGCGGCCTGCTTATCCGTGCTCGTTTTGGTAATGATCACATGAAACTTGGGAGCTTCCTCCAAAACACCTTCAGGAAAAAGAACCAAGAAATTGGTGGAAACTTGGTTGAACTTCACCTCCCGGAAACTTCCGATGTAGGTTTTGATGGGGCGACCCTGCACATTGAACTCTACTTCATCGCCGATTTTAAATCCATTGCCTTCTCCAAACCCTTTCTCAAAGGAAACAAAAATGCTGTCTCCTCGACTTCCCTTTGGAATCAGTTGCCCAGCAGTGAGCTGCTCCGAACTAATCAAGGTATCCCGATAGGTCACCCTAAATTCTCGGTTGTAGAGCCAACGGCTGTAGTTCTTTTCCTCTGGCAGTTCCTCGTTTGCCTTTTTTGTAATCCCATTGATGGTATTCAATTGCATCGTCACTATCGGCACCTCCTGCAAGATGGGCATCTTTCGACTTGTCACCTGCTCCCGCACTTTTTCCAACTGAGGAGTCTGAATATCAAACATGAGCATGTTGGGCTGGTCTTTTTTATCCGCAAACTTGGCCTCTTGCAGCAATTGATTTTGCAAGAAAAACAAGGTGCTGATCATCGCCGTACCCAGGCCAATAGTCGCAATAAGGGAGATGGTTTGGTTGTTGGGTCTGTACAAATTGGACAAGGCCTGCCTCCATGGGTAACTCAAGGAAAGCGGTAAAAATTTGCGAACGGCCCACATCAGTCCAGTACCAACAACCCAAAGCATGCCAAAGGCAACAAGTACAAAAGCTGTGAAACCCAAAGCCCAGGTAACCTTGCCGAGGAGGTAAAAACTAAAGCCAAAAATAAATAACAAAATTCCCGCCAAAACAGCCCATCGAGCGGGATCCTTGAGCAAGGTAGTATCGGCAGTCTCAGGTCGTAAGGTAGCCATAGGAGATACCTTGCGCACCTTCAGCAGTGGTAATAAGGCAAATAGTATGGATACAAATAGGCCAGTGACCATGCCAAAGCCCACAGATTTCCAGGATATCCCAACCGTAACTTCCACAGGCAAAAAGTCTGCGAAAACAATGGGCAAGGCAAACTGCAGCAAGGTTCCCAAAATGGAACCTATCGCGGCTCCAATAAAGCCCATTCCTACAATCTCAAGGAGATAGATCAACAACACATCTAAAGAAGCTACTCCCAAGCAGCGAAGCACGGCTACGGAAGCTAATTTCTCCTTTACAAACACATTTACGGCTGAAGCTACGCCAACACAGCCTAGCAGCAATGCGATAAATGCCACCAAACTCAAAAAATTGGACAAGTTGCCAAACGAGCGTCCTGTACTTTGTTTACGGTCTTCAACGGTATCTGCATCGATCCGCTCAAGTTCCCACTGCGCTTCGTAGGGCTTGATCAATTTGGCTACATCGGCACCAGCAGCAAATTGCAAATACCGATTGTATTCCACTCGGCTACCGTACTGCACCAAGCCTGTGGCCTCCAAATACGCCAAGGGAATGTAGACGGCAGGGGCGACACTAGCAGTAATCCCAGTTTGGCCGGGTACCTTTTGCAGCTCCCCAACAATTTCAAAGTTTAGGTTACCCACTTTGATGGAATCCCCTATTCGCGCATCAAATTGGGCCATAAGCGCTTTTTCTACCAGAGCCTTTTTGCCTCCACTTCTAAAGCTTTTCTCCCCAGCTGCAGGGATGGTTTCAAACTTTCCATAAAAAGGGAAATTCCCTTCCAATGCTCGAA
>JBEDEY010000223.1:0-2568 GCA_041175425.1 Bacteroidota bacterium
TCCCGGTTTTACAGCCGACTGGATGGGGGAAGGTGCTTGTTCGTTCATGACGTTAGTTTATTTTTTCTTAAAATTATAGAAATAAGGATGCTAAAAAACATTCCGGGCAGGATTTTCCAAATGCCATCGTTTAACGCAATATCCCAAGGGCTAATGCTTTGCAAATTGGTTTGGGTGACATCAAAGGAAGCCAAACCTACCTGGGAAATAATTACCTCTTTATTCTTCTCCAAAATTTCCCATTTGGCAGTTTGAATGGCTGAAAACAAAGACGAGGAGCTCTCCAAAATCCCCCAAATAATACCCGTAGAGAGTAGCGCGAGCAACACGAAACTCACCGCTCCTACAGACATTCCTTCAGAGAAGGAAAGGTATCCATCGTTGCTGTATTCTTTGAAAAATTTAATCGCCAAGAACACGGTAAAAGGGGTGATTATGTACCCAAAAACCAAATTCAGGTTGGTCGGATCCGAATAAAATAGGGAGAGCACATAAAAAGAGAGCCCACTCAACAGTCCCCCAAGTGCCCCAAATTGATAGGCTGTCCTGAAGTATTTAGTCATTGACTTGAATCAAATGCCCTTTTTGAATGCAGTATTTCACCTTGCCAGTCAATTCCTGCCCAAACCAGGGATGGTTGGAAGAAAGCGAAGGATTGGTTTTTTCGTTGTAGGTCCACTTTTTCGCTGGATCAAAAATGGTCCAAGAATCAGCGCTTTGGCCTACTACTTTTTCAGGTCCTGATGTCACTTTTTCTAGAAGCAGCTCCCAGCCAAGCTCTTTGGCTAACTGCACCATGGCAGGGAGGAAAGCAGTTAATCCAGCCATTCCAAAAGCGGCATGGTCAAACTCACAGAATTTGGAATCATAGTCTTGCGGCTGGTGATTGGACACGAGCGCATCAAGGGTTCCATCTCGAAGACCTTCCAGGAGTGCTTTCCGATCTGCAGTTCCTCGGAAAGGAGGTTGTACCTTTAAGTTTGTATCAAAAGACAGCAAGTCCGCATCTGTAAAAATCAACTGGTAGATGGATACATCAGCAGTCACTTGCAGGCCTTCTTTTTTCGCTTGTCGGATAAGGTCCACTCCCTTAGCTGTACTTAAGGTTTGAAAGTGTACTCGACCACCTGCGTAGCGAAGCAAGTCCAGGTTTCGTTGGATGGCTACCTCTTCCGCGAGGCTAGGAATTCCTTTCATACCCAGCTGGGTAGAAATTTCACCTTCGTGCATCTGCCCAAAAATCGCGAGCAAGGGATCGTAGGCCTGGTCAAATAGAGTGCCTTCAAATTTTTGAAGGTATTGTAGGATCTTCAGGTAGCGATCCGCATTTGCTAGGGGATGGGTTCCGTCTCCGAAGAATTCTACTCCTGCCTCAAAGTGCATGTCGAGCATTTCGGTGAGGTCTTCCCCTTGTGCGTTTTTAGTAACGGCACCGAGGATAACCAATTCCTGGAGAAAGGCTGCTGATTTAGCCTTTAGGAAAGTAACTTCTGTTTTGGATTGAATGACAGGGTCCGTGTTTGGGAGCACCACAGCTTTGGCAAAACCTCCGGCCTGAAGTGCGGCACAGAGGGAAGCGACTGTTTCCCGGTATTCTTGCCCTGGTTCGCCTAGACCACATCGCAAATCCACCCAACCTTTAGAAGCAAGGTAGTTGGAGCAGTCTATTACCTGATCGTAGGAAACCTTCTCATTTTCATTCGCAGGGCTCAGTGTCCCGTTGGAAAAGGAATAGTCTTTAGGTGGTGAGAACTTACCTTGATTTAAAAGTTTCAGGTGTTGAAGTAATACAGCCATTCCAAGAAGATTTGCTGCAAAACTGCAATTTATTCGGGGAAAAGAAAAATGTAAGGGAAAGAAGATGCAAGAGGAGATGCAAGAGCCGAGACACAAGAGACAAGATGAATTCTGTTCTTGATTAACAGTAGTCCCCTAGTAGCAGAATAGGAAGTCTAATCTCTTGGATCTTGGTTCTACTAGTCTTGGTACATTGTACAATTTAAACTTGGTACTTTTTTTGTCCCTGTAGCAAAAATGAATTAGACCATGAGGGTAATTAAAAAATTCGGATGGGTTTTCTTGACAATTGTCGGGATAGGCTTAATCAATCCACAAAACTTTTCTATGCCCGTAGAGGGGGCTACAAACACGAGTTATAGTCAAAAATCATTTTGGTTTTATCCTTGGGGCACATCGGGCACACACAAGGGAGTTGATATTTTTGCAAGAAAGGGGACGCCAATTCGCTCTAGTACCAGTGGAATCGTACTTTATACGGGCCAATTAAAATTAGGTGGCAATGTAGTTTTTGTCTTAGGGCCCAAATGGCGTTTACATTATTATGCGCATTTGGACAAAATCGAAACTACTAACTACGCAATGATTGCCAATGGAGAACAGATTGGTTCGGTGGGTACCAGTGGAAATGCAGCGGGCAAGCCGGCGCATTTACATTATTCCATAACCACCCTCATCCCCTATGTTTGGCGGATGGATGGGGACCATCAGGGTTGGAAAAAAATGTTTTACCTGAATCCAATTGATTATTTGGAGAAAATGTAATTGATG
>JBEDEY010000224.1:0-15131 GCA_041175425.1 Bacteroidota bacterium
ATCACCAATTCCGTGCAGCCTTTGTGCGCCACCTCACGGTCCACCAACTTCTGGGGAATGATTCCGATCACTTCCTTGCCTGCTGCCAAAAGTTCATCCGCAATCACGCCCATCAAGCCCACATGGCCCGCACCATACACGAGGCTATGGTCACGTAAAATCATTTCCTGAGCTAAGGCACGCACCCCTGCTTCGTAGATGGAATGGTTGCCTTTCTTGGAACCACAGTAGACGGTTATCTTTTTCATACCCGAAAAATAAAGATTTCGCCCGATCCCAAAGCAAGAATTTGAAAGAAGGTTTGCAGCGGCAAATTCCAGCCCCCATTTTTGGGGTTCAAGCCCTACAACATGAAAATCTGTTTCGCCACCAACAACGCCAAAAAAATCGAAGAGGTCGCTGCTGCCCTGAAGGGGCTTATCGAAATTGTTTCCCTTGAGGAGATTGGCTGCACGGTAGAACTTCCCGAAACAGGCGACACCTTAGAGCACAATGCCTTTGAAAAAGCGCGGTATGTCAACCAACATTTTGGGGTCAGTTGCTTTGCAGACGACACCGGACTGGAAGTAGCAGCCCTAGACGGGGCGCCCGGCGTGTATTCAGGAAGATTTGCAGGAGAGCCACGCAGTGATGCCCGCAACCTAAGTTTGCTTTTGGAAAAAATGCAGGGGCAAACAAACCGATCCGCCCGATTCCGAACCGTCATCGCACTAATCTTGGATGGAAAAGAATACCAATTTGAGGGAATCGCAGCAGGAGAAATCACCCCTTCGCCCAGCGGCGAAGGAGGATTTGGCTACGATCCCATCTTCCAGCCCCATGGATTTGATCGCACCTTTGCGGAACTCAGCCTCGCAGAGAAAAACGAAATCTCCCATCGTGGAAAAGCTGTAAAGGCACTACTAAATTTTCTCCGTGCCGGAAAATTCTGAGTTACGCACAAAAATGACTTAATTTGCCCCCCATGACCAAGCCATTCATCGTCGGAATCACCGGGGGATCTGCCTCTGGAAAAACCTTGTTTTTGGAACATCTACTGCGCAGCTTCTCTCCCGAGGAACTGTGTTTGATCTCCCAAGACAACTATTACAAGCCAAAGCACCTGCAGCCTGTGGACGAACAAGGCATTGCAAATTTTGACACCCCCCATAGCATCGACTTTGAGCAGTATGCCCAAGATATTCGCATCATTCAGGGCGGAGGCACGGTGATCCGAGAGGAGTACACCTTCAATAATGCCACCAAGACCCCCAAGATGCTCACCTTTGCCCCTGCTCCCGTAGTGGTAGTGGAAGGAATTTTTGTGCTTTACTACCCTGAATTGGCTGCTTTATTGGACTTGAAGATTTTTATCGATGCCAAAGATCACATCAAACTCAAGCGACGCATCATTCGGGACAAGGTGGAGCGAGGTTATGACCTAGACGATGTGCTATACCGCTACGAGAATCACGTGATGCCGACCTACGAAAAATACATCAAGCCCTTCAAAAACGAGGCGGATCTCATCATTCCAAACAACCTCAACTTTGACCGAGCTATGGATGTCCTTCGCACCTACTTGCGTGCAAAGTCCGCTCGATAGGGATAAAAAACCAAGCGCTAGCGGGTGATTTTCAAATATTTTCTATATTTGTCCCCCATGAAAAATAGGAACACATACCACAGTACCAGCCAGCAACGATTCTCGTGGGCTCTGGTCGTGTTATTTTGCCTATTTGTTTCTAGTGTCGAATTTTTTCCAGTAGCTCCCAATCAGACTCGGACCGAAGCATCCTCCGAACAGCCAGATCAAAGTTTTTTGGATGTAGCCGTTGATGCGGTAGTCCCTTTTGTACTTCAGGTTGCCAACACGGTTTTCTACCTGATCTCAAAGCTATTCCAAGTTGATTTTTCCCTTCCGCTTCCTCAAGTAGGAACGGTTGAATTTGTCAATTCCCTGACTGAAATCCTTTTTGAACGGATTATTTCCCCGCAGGGGCCCTAAAAAATCATCCCTTTTCTGAATTCATCTCCTCGTTCTTTGCTAGAACGAGTAAAATCTCAATTAATTCAATTCCTTAAATTTTACCAAAATGCAAAACAAAGGTGCAATCGTGTTTTTGACGGTAATCATTACAGCGCTCTGCCTGTACTACCTGTCATTCACTCTTATATCCAATGGCGTGCAAGAAAAGGCTACGGCCTATGCAACAGACGCCTCCGGCAACATTGACTTTGCCAAGAAAAGAGCTTACCTAGATTCGGTTTGGAGACAGCCCGTTTACAACTTTCTAGGGGCAAGCTATACTTACCAAGAAGTAAAAGAAACCGAGCTTGGACTTGGACTTGACCTTCAAGGTGGAATGCACGTGACCCTAGAGGTTTCTCCTGTAGAAATCGTCAAAGGTATCGCAGGAAACCCTAAAAACGAGCTTTTTAATGCTTCCGTAGATCAAGCAAGAGAGGCCGCCAAAACTTCAAATGCGAAGTTTGTGGACTTATTTTATGCTTCATGGCAAAAAAATAATCCAGGCAAAGGGTTGAGCTCTGTTTTTGCTACTGCAGCAAACAGAGGCAAAATCTCCTTGGAATCGACAGATGCAGAGATCCTTGAGATCATCGATACTGAAGTGGAAAATGCAATTGACCGTTCTTTCAATATCTTAAGAACACGTATCGACCGTTTTGGTACTTCGCAGCCAAACATCCAGCGAATTGCTGGTTCAGGAAGAATCCAGATCGAACTTCCAGGTGCTGACAACCAGGAGCGTGTGCGCAACTTGCTTCAAGGTGTAGCTAAATTGCAGTTTTGGGAAGTACTTGAGATCAATGAATATGGTGGTGCGATTGAGCAAATCAATACCGCATGGGTTGCAGATCAGAAAAATAAGATCGGAGACCTTGCTGCTTCGGATACCACCGCCACAGATACTACGGCGACGGATTCCCTTTCTGCTGAAGACTCCTTGCGCAATGCTTTAGAAAAGCAGTTGGAGCAGATCGACCCGATGAACAATGCCAACGCGAGTATATCTCCGCTTATCGCATTGAGAAAAGCAGACTACGGATTGGTGTATGATGTTCGTGACACGGTCATTGTCAATCGCATTCTAAAAAATGAGCGCTACCAGTCCTTCCTTCCGAAAGACCTTCGACTACTTTGGGGCATAAAACCTACCAAAGCTGAAGATGGAACAGAAATCCTAGAATTGTATGCGATCAAATTGAGAAAAGGTTCTGACCAGGCTCCACTAGAAGGAGATGTGGTAACAGATGCGCGTCAGACCCTAGATCAAACTTCTCAGCCTGCGGTATCCATGCAAATGAATGCCGATGGAGCTAGAAAATGGAGAAATCTTACCTCTGAAAACGTAGGCAGAAGAATTGCCGTCGTTTTGGACGACTACGTGTACACTGCGCCTATGGTAAATGGAGAGATTCCAAATGGTCAGTCTGAAATCTCTGGAAACTTCACGCTATTGGAAGCCCAAGATTTGGCAAACATCTTGAAATCTGGTTCCCTACCTGCTCCTACTCAAATCGTAGAAGAGAGCATCATCGGCCCAACCTTGGGTAAAGAGGCACAAAACCAAGGCATCATTTCCATGATCGCAGGTCTTGCCCTAGTGGTCTTGTTCATGGTTGCCTATTATGCAAAAGGTGGTTTGGTAGCTGTTGCGGCCTTGGTATTCAACATCTTCTTCATCTTGGGTATCCTTGCTCAGCTAAGTACCGCCTTGACCTTACCAGGTATCGCAGGTATCGTATTGACCATGGGTATGTCCATTGATGCGAACGTATTGATTTTCGAACGTATCAAAGATGAACTTCGAAATGGAGTCAACTTGCTATCTGCAATTAACATCGGTTATGACAAGGCATTCTCTGCGATTTTGGATGGTAACGTGACTACCTTCTTGACAGGTGCGATCTTGTTTGCTTTGGGCCAAGGTCCTGTAAAAGGCTTCGCGATTGTATTGATGATCGGTATTGCTTGTTCATTCTTTACTTCTGTATTCATCACCCGAGTGATGGTGTCTTGGATGACCAAAAAAGGCGACAAGAGCAACATCTCTTTCTCTACTCCATTTGCCAAAAACTCACTTTCTGCCTTGAACATCGACTTCATGAGCAAAAGAAAGTTGGCCTACATTGCCTCTTCGACCATCATTGTGATCGGTTTGGGTCTTGCAGTAGTCAATGGATTGAAGCTGGGTGTAGACTTTACTGGAGGACGTTCTTATGTAGTTGCCTTCAATCAACCAATGGTGCCTTCTGATTTGAAAGTGGGCCTAGATGGTGAGTTTGATGGATCTGTGGAAGTGAAAACTTACGGTTCAAACAACGTCCTGAAAGTCACTACCTCCTACTTAATAAACGAAGATGACGACGCTTCCAACAAAGAAGTTGAAGGCAAAGTGAAGGAAGGAATTGCCGCAGTAACCGGATTTACTTTCGTAGAAAATTCTACTACACTTGGAGACAAACAGTTTTCAATCACTGGATCCTCTAAGGTAGGTGCGACAGTAGCGAATGATATCAAATCCTCTTCCGTACAGGCGATTGTACTGGCTTTACTTGCGATCTTCTTGTACATCTTGCTTCGTTTCCGCAAGTGGCAGTTCTCCTTGGGAGCGATTGTGGCCTTGGCGCACGATGCACTTTTCGTGATTGCAGCATTTTCGATTGCCGGTACCTTCGGTGCCAACTTCGAGATTGACCAAGTGTTTATTGCAGCTATCTTGACCGTAATCGGTTACTCAATCAACGATACGGTAATTATCTATGACCGTATCCGTGAGAATGTGGAAAATAGAGGTTCACGTAAACTGCTTAAAGTTTTCAACGATTCCATCAACGAAACCTTAAGCCGTACCTTGATCACTTCCTTAACTACTTTGATCGTAGTAGTTGTTCTCCTTTTCTTTGGAGGTGAGGTATTGAGAGGCTTCTCCTTTGCCCTATTTATCGGTATTACTGTGGGTACCTTCTCTTCCATCTACATCGCTACTCCTATCGTAGTCGATTTGATGAAGAAGGAAATCGAAGAAGATGGTTCACAAAAGGAAACCAAAAAAGGCTAAGCATAGCTAATTTCTAAAAGAAGGGCGGGAAAATTTTCCGCCCTTTTTTTTTGTAGTCCTCGGGTTGCTTACCTTAGTTGAGGCTTCGCTAAAATTGAACCCCAATCACTCATCCATGTCTACTCTCCTTCGCGCAGCCTTAGTTGGCTATGGTTCCGTTGCTGAAAAAATGCACGCTCCGCTCTTGGAAGTTTGCCCCTTCCTGGACTTCGTTGCTGTAGTCGAGCGAAATGGCTTCCGATGTCAGCAAAAATACCCCAAGGTGCAAACGTTCACGAGTTTGGATGCCTTATTGGCGGCAGATGCTGCGGACCTGATCTGCATTACTACACCCAACGAACTTCATTTTTCCATGGCAAAGCAATGCCTACTTGCAGGCAAGCATGTGGTGGTGGACAAGCCAGTCACCCTAGTGGCCGAAGAGGCAGAGGAACTGTTGGCGCTCGCCACTTCCAAAGGATTGGTGTGCAGCATTTTTCACAACCGCCGCTACGATGGAGATTTCAAGACCCTTCAAGAGATTGTCGCCAAACAACTTCTCGGTAGACTGGTCTTTCTCGAGGCCCATTTTGATCGCTTCCGCCCGCAAGTATCCGAAAACTGGAGAGAAAAAGAATGCCCCGGAAATGGCATCACCTACGACCTAGGCTCCCACTTGATCGACCAAGTGGTCCTTCTTTTTGGCAAACCTACCGCCATCTGGGCCGACATTCGCAAGCAGCGAACCGATGCCGTTGCGGACGATTACTTCGACATCGCTTTGGAATACCCAGGCTTCAAAGCAAGGGTCACTGCCGGGGCGATGGTCAATGTGCCCACCCCCAAATTCATGCTGTTGGGCGAAAAAGGCACTTACCAGAAATTCTTCTTGGATGTGCAGGAGCAGGCATTTAAAGACGCAAGAATCCCAGCAGGAGCAGATTGGGGAATGGAGCCCGAAGAACGTTGGGGGAAAATTCATTACGCAGCCGAAACACAAGCATACCCTACCCTTCGAGGGGATTACCGCGTTTTTTACGAAAACGTAGCCGATACCATCTTGAGAAAGGCTCCACTCTTGGTGACGCTGGAACAAGCAATTCCGGTGCTACGAATTATTCAAGCCGCCTTTATCTCCTCCGAAGAAGGAAGAAAAATCAGCCAAGCAGAGGGAAAATGGTAGTCAAACCCTTTTCAATCGAGAAATAAGCCCAGGTCCTGACCTCCGCAAATCAATTAGATTCCTTAATTTTGCGCCCTATGGCAAAAACAGAAACTCCAGGCGAAAACGCCCAATTGAAAGATATCATCTCCCATGCCAAAGAGTATGGCTTTGTGTACCCAAGTTCCGAAATCTACGACGGCCTACAGGCAGTGTACGACTACGGAGCCTACGGGGTAGAGTTGAAAAACAACCTCAAGCGCCTCTGGTGGGAAAGCATGACCCGCGTACAAGACAACATTGTCGGCATCGATGCGGCCATCTTTATGCACCCCACCACCTGGAAGGCTTCTGGCCACGTGGACTCCTTCAACGATCCGATGATCGACAACAAGGACAGCAAAAAGCGCTACCGTGCAGACGTATTGGTAGAGGAGCATGCTGCCAAACTTGAAAATGAAGGCCAAGCTGAAAAAGGCAAGGCCCTTACCGCTGCCCTTGCACGCCTACTCGAGGCCGAAGACCTAGCCGGGGTACGCGACCTCATCACCAACGAGGGCATCAAATGCCCAATCTCTGGTACCTCCAACTGGACCGATGTGCGTCAGTTCAATCTCATGTTTTCAACCCAAGTAGGCTCCGTAGCAGAAGACTCCTCCACCATCTACCTACGCCCGGAGACAGCGCAAGGAATTTTTGTCAACTTTCTAAACGTACAGAAAACCGCCCGCATGAAGGTGCCTTTTGGCATTGCCCAGATCGGAAAAGCCTTCCGCAACGAGATCGTAGCACGACAGTTTATCTTCCGTATGCGGGAGTTTGAACAGATGGAAATGCAGTTTTTTGTGCGCCCTGGCACCGAACTCGAGTGGTACGAAAAATGGGCTGCCACCCGAATGGCTTGGCATCTGGCCTTGGGTACGCCTGCCGCCAAATTGCGCAAGCACCCACACGAAAAGCTGGCCCACTATGCGAATGCGGCCATGGACATCGAATTCGAATTCCCATTTGGATTCAAAGAGGTGGAAGGCATCCACTCCCGAACCGACTTTGACCTCAAATCCCACCAGGAGTTTTCGAAAAAGAAGCAGCAGTACTTTGATCCGGAGATCAACCAGAACTACATTCCTTATGTGATCGAAACCTCCATTGGGGCAGATCGCTTGTTCTTGTTGACGCTGTGCAATGCCTATACCGAAGAAGTCTCTGAGGAAAAGAGCAGAACCTACCTCAAGCTACACCCGGCGATTGCTCCGGTAAAAGCGGCGATTCTTCCCATCATCAAAAAGGATGGCTTACCGGAAAAAGGGCAAGAGATCGTGGAGCTCCTCAAGTACGATTTCAACATCATCTACGAAGACTCAGGCTCTATCGGCAAGCGTTACACGCGCCAGGACCTGATCGGAACGCCTTTCTGTATTGCAGTAGATCACCAGACCTTGGAAGACAATACCGTCACCATCCGCCATCGCGACAGCACCGAGCAGGAACGCGTGGCGATATCCGAACTCCATGGCCGAATCACCGAGGCAACGAGCTTTAGAAGGATATTTGAGAAACTTTAAATTGGAATATTTGAATAATCAAAAAGCCGTCAGAATGAATATTCCGACGGCTTTTTGATTTTCAGTCATTTTTGTATTAGTATCAAAAAGAGCCTCAACAGTTAAAAAATCTTTCAACCATTGCTTTATTGAATAGTGAATTTTTTTACATTTAATAGACCTCCAAAGAACGCATAGATGAAAAATTTAATCCTTTTTGCATTGACCCTACTTTTTTTCAGTTGTGAAATGCACCTGCTCGAAAACTTGGAGGAAATGCCAGAAACAATCGAAAATACTCAAGGAAACTATCAAATTACACCAGTTAGTGTTGCCACTATTCAATCCTTGGGTAAACGGCTTGCAAAAAAATCAGGATACAATGTAATCCAATCTGCACAATTGAGACAGCTTTCGGATTTTACTTTTGATTTAGGTGCCTCACAACTTACCACGGATACCTTAAAGAGAAGAACCTATTCAATCCCTTTTCTGGAAAAAGGAGATAATTATAGTACTTTCAATCTGGTCATAGTTGCTGACAGTTTGGATAATATTAAGGAACAATATGTACTTCAATATGATTTTGATCAAATAAGCTTTCAAATTTTTGAAGAAACAAGCGACTTGGTGGCTTCAGGGGTAACCATTAAGCGATTTCCTTTTTCCAGCTTTTTCAATGATTCTAACCAAAGATTCTTAGAGAGATGTGATGGTATTTTTGATACTAATGGAGATCCTGTCTCTTGTGACCAGGTAACCCTTTCATATGGCTCCGGGTATGGAGGTGGCGCTTCAGGGGGAAATACGATTTGGATTACTCCGGGAGGCGGTGGAACACCTGCGGCAACCTCCGGCGGGGGATCATCTGGGAGCGGCCTGAATGACCAAGGAAGCCCATGTACATGGTCTGTGGTAACAGTTGGGGTCCCCAACTGTGGCGGAGATTATTGTCAAGGTCCCAATAGTTTTGATATCATTGAGATTGTTTGTTTTAATCCATTTGCTCGGAAAGGTACAACCGCTAATCAAAGCGCATCGACTTGCTTGGATTGTTCAATTACAGACTTCGGAGCTCCTCCTTTTACGCTCACCAGAGATGCCACTCAAATCGATCACTTACTCACTAACTATTCACTTAGCCAGTGGCACATGGCCTATTTGAGTAATAACACAAGCTTCACTAATGAGCTAAGATCAAGCATGCTTTCCGACCCCAACTTGGATCAAAAAGCCGCGATTTTTACAATTAACGCCGGAATGAATGGAGCATTATCAGGAAATTTCAATCGCGCATTTATGCGATCGGTAGAAGAATTATTACCCGAATCTGATGCTGATTACACCCAAGACCCCATTCAAATCCTATTTCAAAGTTATTTTTTACCTCGATATTTAATGCTTAAGAACCTGAATCCGACTTGGTCTTCTACAAAACTCTTTTACGAGACTAGCAAGGATGCCCTCCACCTAAGTTTGGATGGGATCGGGCTCATTGAAGGAATAGGTACTCCCGCTGATCTCATAAATGCCGGCTTATACTATCTGGAAGGGGATAATTTAAGTGGAAACCTAAGTCTCGTCGCGGCTACTCCAGTCATTGGATTATTTTCTACCACCATAAAAGGAGCGATCAAACTAAAAGGAATCATTCCCGGAACAAGTATTAGGATAACTCATGTATGGGCTAAAAACGGGAATACGATTCTTTTTGGAGGAACGAATCTGAGAAAGGTCATGGGATTAACTGACCCTAGCAAACATGCCCACCATATCTTACCCCTAGAACACGCCGGCCATCCGGTGATTCAGAAGGCAGCTAAAGCCAAAAACAACCCTTTCCATTTACAGGAAATTGATAACGGTGTAGCAGTACCGGCATGGCAGAATACAACCCATCCGGCATACAACACAAAAATAAGGGGTGTTTTGGATAGGTGGAATTCTAGAAATCCAAACGCTACACCAGAACAAGCAATGGTATTTCTTCAAGAAAAAATGCAAGAACTATCCCAATTAATAGCAAATAACCCGTCAGTAAAAATCAATGATCTGATATTCGAATGAGGTACTACGAGTTTATAATCATGGAAAATGTGGCAAAAATTAATTATGCCATTGAATTTAAGGACGGAGATTTAATCATGGGTATCCAGGAACGAGTTGTTAAGGATTTGTCCCTATTTAAAATACATACACAACAAATTAACGCAACTAAAAAACTCTGCGATTTCTACCTGCCTTCTGCCAACCTATCAATGCGAGAGCTTGTATCCACTAAGGCAAAAACTTTCTTTGATGCCTACAGAAATGATAATATCCGATATTATCCCTGCCCTGTAATTAGAGGAAAAGTTCACATTGATGGGTATTGGATTACGGATAAGCTGATTTTCGACGATGGGTGGGTGGATTTCAGCAAATCTGACTTTATCTATGTAAATCGACAATTGATCAAGGCAGAAGGTGAACAAAGGGATAGATATGAAAAAAAAGTGAAAACTGTTTCTTTCAAAGATTTAGCCCACTTGAAAGAATTTAAAGAAAAGGAAATGTGGTTTATGGACGAGTTGCATCCTCACAAGATTTTTATCAAGGAAGGGTGCCCTTATCAAATTTTAAGTATTCCATCCACAGGAATTTTTCATTTAATCGTAACAGAAGAGGTAAAAACTCAACTTCAACAGCAGAAAATGGACAAAGGCATCGAATTCAAACCTCTTGAAATTTCTGAGGAAGAATGGGGTGGACCAAATGGCCTACGAAAGCAGTTTTATAACTAATCCATCATCCAACTCAGTGCATCTTAAAGCTTGATGCCAATTTCATCTCAAACTAACTCACAATGGAAGAAAAATCTTGGCCCAGTTTGGAGGAATGGGTTGCTGCTGACACGGAGCTGACCAGAAAAATTAACGAAGGGTATGACTCCGTTCTTTCTCCTGAGGAGCAAGCTCGGAAATTACTTGCCTATCTAGTAACGCAGTACTCCTTGCCTTTAAGCCCGATGGATGTAGTGGAACGAGAATGGGAAGATGCTGGAGATTCTTGGTACTTGCCTATTTCTATGTTGGAACAAATCGCCCAACTCAGGTTCGCAGAACCAGAAAACAACGATCCCCGCTACCTCGTGCTGAATGCGGCCTACTTGATTCATCACAAACTGGTAATTGACATATCCCAAGAGCTCGAGGATTTTTTAGGTGATGAGGAGCTACAAGGTTTGGGCTACCGAGGAGAAGATGTCCTAGAGGCGGAATTAATCCCAGTCAAAAAGAGTGAAAGCTGGTTTGACAAAGGCTGTGCCTTTTTTACGAAAGATGTGCTCTAGCTAATGGATTTTTACATTCACAGGAAGTATCAATTGAAAACTAATGTCGAATGTCCAACGCCGATCGAAGAATGTCGGATGGAAACTAGTTTCTTGTGTCGGCAGATCTGCCTTGTCAATCCCTGATTAGTGTTGACCGGTTTTTAATAGAATTTCATTGTTAAATATATTCAAAACTGGCCTGCTTTGGACACTGTAAGTTGACCATTTCTCTTCAAAGTTTGCCGGTGTCATCTTCTGCAAGTTTTATGGATCCTTTTGGTGTTGTAATGATTGACGGCTCTTTTTACATCTACTTTTAATTCCTCAAGTGTTGAAGGCATCCAATACCTTAGATATTCATGCTTTATGGTTTGATTTATCCTTTCCGCATAGGCATTGTCTTGGGCCGTTAGCCCCATGCTTATTTTGCAGTTTTCGCTAGTTAATAGATTGGTATACACATCATAAACGTATTGGCTCCCCCTATCTGAGTGATGAATAACAGGCGGATTTTGATCCTTAAAGGCCATTTTTAATGCTGCTACATTGGCTGTCGCTCTCATGTGATCCGAGACTTGGTAGCCAACTATTTTTCTAGTATAAACATCCATTATGAACACAGCATAATAAAACCGCTCCCTTATTCTGATATAAGTAATATCTGACTGCCATACTTGTGATGGACCATTTACCAGCAGTCCTTTTATCAGATTGGGAAAATATCTATTCGATGAATATGTGGTTCGGTGGTAATTCTTGTACTTCCTTACACGATACCCTAAGTCCATAAATAGGGCTATAAACCGATCACGACCTATAAAAGCAGGTTTTAGTGTGTCATACATTTTCTCTAGTCCACAGCCTGGATGCTCTTCTCGTAGAAAATCCACCTCAGCTAGCAGAACTTGAATATGAGCATCAAACACTTCCTGCCTCTGTCTTAATTGACTGAACCCTTGTTTTGTCAACTCAGCAACTGCATAGACCTGATTAAGCGAACAATTCACTTTTTGCCTGTTTTTAGTGTACCACTCGATGGTTTGGTATCGGAATTTTTTTTTAAGTCCATACCCAACTCATCACCTGCCAGTTCAATAAGTTTTTCCAGGTAATCGATTTTGAGTTGTTTCTGCCCAACAGCACGCTCCAACTCTTTGATCCGCTGTTCTTGCTCTTTAAGCTTTGTGCTTGTACTATCTTTCATTTCGACAACACGGTAACCCTTTTCATTAAAGGTAGAGAATTTATAAATCCAGGTGTAAATGGTCTGAAAATGTACCGTATGAAGACGGCTTAACTGAAGTACGCTTAAACTCCCTTTTTCAAACTCAGAAACTACTGCCTTTTTAAATTCATCACTGAATCGCCTTGTTTTGTTGATTAATTTTAAATTCGCTTTCATGATAGAAGGTTGAGGGAAAGTGGTCAACCTATATCAGGGACATACATAATCTCTTGTTTCTTGTTTCTTGTTTCTTTTTTAATGTCGAATGTCTAACGCCGATCGAAGAATGTCGAAGTGGGGGAAACTAGTTTCTAGAGTCAGCAGGCCTGCCTAGTCTAATCTCTTGGCTCTTGTTTCTTGCTTCTCAAAGCATCTCGCCTCTAAAACTCAATCCTGCCCTTCTCCTTCCCTTCCCCTAACAACAGGCTCTTGGGAGACTTGGAGTTGACGTACACATGCACGATGTTTTGCTGCCCTTCGAAGTCCCGAAGCAGCAGCGTGTTTTGTACCTCCACCGATTTGGGCACTACCGTGGCAGTCGATTCCAAGTAAAACCAAGCGGCATCTTCCTCTACTTCGTAGCCTAGGTAATTCAAAGGAACCAATTTTCCATTGACCCAAACTTGGGTATGCTTAAGTAAATAAGCCTTCACTTGGCCTTCCAATTTGGCCTTGTCTTTTGGTTTGAGAAAATCCACCGTTACTCCAGCCTCCTTGCTCAAGGCCACTTCCAGATCATCCCAAAAAATCTTCTGGGCAACTTCCATCTTTTTGGAACTAGGGTTGTACCGCAATTCGGTAAGGATGATGTAAAATGGATGTACGAGGGAAAGGTAGGCCCAAAGTGCCCATGAAAATACGCTGAGTTGCATTTGCTAATCCAAAAGTGCCGTTTGTAGGAATTATACCGTAATATTGAACTTAATTTATTTCTTTTCGAAGTATTTCTACGAATATGACTTCATTTGAACTCTATTTTAAGATTGGATTACAACATATTTTAGACCTCCAGGGGTTTGATCATATCTTGTTTATCCTTGCACTTTGCGCAGTCTATGTGGCTCGGGATTGGGTGAAAATCCTCCTGCTCGTCACCGCATTTACCCTGGGGCATTCACTCACCTTGGCGCTAGCTACTTTTGAGGTGGTCCAGATCCGGTCCGAAGTGATCGAGTTTTTGATTCCAGTAACGATTGCATTCACAGCTTTAGTGACCCTCATCAAACCCAAGCCAAATTCCGGCAAAGGAATCCAACTCAACTACCTCCTGGCACTCTTCTTTGGATTGATCCACGGGTTGGGATTTTCCAATTACCTCCGATCCCTACTTGGAAAGGAAGCCTCGATTTGGCAGCCACTACTCGCCTTTAATGTGGGTTTGGAAGTAGGGCAAATCGTCATCGTAGCCGCCTTTTTGCTCATTACCTCCCTAGTTCATCTAGCTGGCATGAACCGTAAGGAATGGACCTTGATGGTATCTGCCTTTATTTTGGGCGTCGCCTGCATGCTGATGCTCCAAACCAAGTTTTGGTAACCCCACACATTTCCTTTCTTTTTAGAAATCAGTACCTTTCCTTTCTGAATTTAGAATTTACCCGCAGATGAAAAAAATACTTGCCCTCACCCTTCTCGCTTGCGCAGCAGCTTTTCCAGCGCTAGCACAGCATACCGAGCAAAACCATGGCATCCGATTTGAACAATTGGGCCCGATGCTCCGCACGCCTAATGTGTATCGTACGGCTTCAGGAGCCCCAGGGCACCTGTACTGGCAGCAGCAAGCCAACTATGTCATTGACGTAGAACTGGACGATGCCAACCAATCCATCAAAGGCAAGGAGACCGTCACCTACATCAACAACTCTCCAGATGCACTGACCTACCTCTGGCTACAGCTCGACCAAAATAACCGAGGAAAAGATTCCGACACTCCAAAAGTGACCGAATCCAGCATTACCCCAAAAATGTCTTTGCGCACCTTGGAAGGCATCCTCTGGCATTCAGACGACTACGACGTCAAGATCCTTTCCATCCAAGATGAATCAGGAAAGCCGCTCAACGTGGCCATCAACAAGACCATGATGCGCATCGATCTTCCTCAGCCATTGAAGGCGGGAGAGACCGTTCGCTTTTCCATAGATTGGAGCTTCAACATCACCGACCGCGTAGGCTACATTGGTGGTCGCCCGGGTTACGAGTATTTTCCAAAGGATGGCAACTACCTCTACACCATGTCGGAATGGTTTCCACGCATGGCGGTCTACTCTGACTTCCAGGGATGGCAAAACAAGCAGTTCCTAGGTCAAGGGGAATTTGCACTCACCTTTGGTGATTACGAAGTGCGTATCACTGTGCCTGCAGACCACATGGTCGGCGCGACAGGTGTCCTTCAAAATCCGGAAGAAGTCCTTTCAGCTACCGAATTGCAGCGTTGGAACAAGGCCAAACAAACCTACGATGCCCCAGTCATCATCCGTACACAGGCAGAGGCAGAAGCCTTAGAAAAGAAAAAAGCACTAGGAAAGAAGACTTGGGTATTCAAAGCCGACAACGTCCGTGACTTTGCCTGGACCTCTTCCCGTAAATTCATCTGGGATGCCATGGCGGTAAAGCAAGGCGGCAAGGACGTGATGGCCATGTCGTATTACGGCAAGGAAGGCAATCCACTTTGGGAGCAATATTCCACCCGCGTTGTGGCTCACACCTTGAAGTCTTACTCTTCGCATACCTTTGACTATCCTTACCCAACGGCCATTTCCGTAGAAGGAAGCAATGGCATGGAATATCCAATGATCTGCTTCAACTACGGAAGACCAGATGCGGACGGCACCTATTCAGATGCCAT
>JBEDEY010000225.1:0-7497 GCA_041175425.1 Bacteroidota bacterium
AGCCTTTTTGGACCTACTGGCGCTATTGTATTGATGATAGGAGTTGCAGCTTCAGTACTTGCCAACTTAGTCAGCTCCATGTTTTCCGCTACCCGAGTGACCTATGCCCTCTCCTTGGAAAAATCGCTCCCGCGCTGGTTTGGAGAGGTACATTCTCGGTATTTGACTCCGGCCAACTCGGTCGTGTTTTTTGGAGTTGCTGCCTTTTTATTGGCTGCTTTTGGTTCGTTTACCGTGTTGGCAGCGATGACCGTCTTGTCTCGATTGTTTTTGTATGGCATGAGCTGTGCGGCCATACCCAAGCTCAGACCACAGTTTCGAGGTGAAGGACGATTTATCTTGAAGGGAGGCTATGCAATTCCTGTTTTGGGAATCGCAGCTTGTGTGTGGCTTATGCTGCAGGTGAGCGAGAGGTCGATTTGGATGACTGCGATTTTTGTAGGCATCGGATCCTTGCTGTTCTGGATCGGTAAAAAGCAGGCCTAGTCCTTACTTAGAATTTACCCTCTCTTTCGATTATAGTCGTTTATAAACGGTTTTAAGTGCTTATCTCCCGATTTTTGTTTTTACTTTTTTTCAAGTTTGGGACAGTAATTTTTCAATCTTTTTCAGCGGGTCAACACCTGCTTCACCTCAATTTTTATTCGTATGAACGCATTAAAAAACAAAGTTCAACTCATTGGACACCTCGGTAGCAAGCTTGATCTAAAAAGCTTGGATTCTGGAAAATCGGTAGGCAATGTCAGCCTTGCCACCTCAGAAGTTTACAAAAATCAAAAAGGCGAACGCGTCGAAGAAACCATTTGGCACAATCTGGTAGCCTGGGACAAGACTGCTGAAAACCTAGCCAAATTTACCGACAAGGGTTCAGAAATAGCGGTAGAAGGCAAGTTGACCAACCGGAGCTACACCGACAAAAATGGGGACAAGAAAGTGGTGACCGAGATCGTAGTCAATGATTTCCTTCTTCTAGATAAAAAAGTAAAAGAAGGATAGAGCGAATCCAAAGGGATTAGGGAAGTAAATTTGAAGGGATTTAACCCCTTCAAGTTTACTACCTTAGTGGATTTCAGTCAAAAAGACTTCCAACAGGTAGGCCCTCTTTAAATGGAAATGAAAGCTTTTTATGCAACCCTAGTTAATTGCCTTTATCCCCAAGGACCCAAGGTAGCGCTTGCGCAGCCTTAGCTTCCGGATACTCCAGACCCAGCAAGCGGAAAATGGTACGCGGAAGCATGGCAGAATGCCATTGCCCTTCCTGCTTGATTTCGCCTAATGCTGGTGTATCTGGGCCGATGGCCATCAGCCAAACCTGCCCTGCTCCTGGAACATCTGCGCCGTGGCTCTTCCAACTTTCTTTGCTTGTGCCACGACCATGATCTACTGTAATGAGCATGGTGGTCTTACCTCGGTAAAATGGATCAGCTTGTAGGGTCTCCCAGATTTCCTTCAAGTAGTCATCGGTCTGCTTGGCAGATCTTAGGTATTCGTCATATTCCCCATCGTGGGCCCAATCGTCCGTCTCGCCATAAGCAATATAAAGTATCCGGGGCTTACGGTTTTTGAGCGCTTCCAAGGCATAGTGGTGGGTAAATGGGTCCAAGCGAACGGATCCCCAGGGTCCGCGAATCTCCTCTTGCAAGCGGTTGAGGAGTTTTTCAGATTCAGAAAGTGAATTCCCCTTTGCAGGCACAAAGCCTGCATTTACGGGAATACCACTCCGTGATTCGTTGATGATAAAAGGGAACACGTCCCAACCCCCAACAGCTAGGACTTGGTTTCGGTAGGCAGGCAGCTCATTCAAGTGTTCTAGAAAAGTCTTGTTGGGGTTGTTTACCTTGTCATTGGATCGGATGTGAGCATCGTCAGCACTTCCGGTGAGCAGCTCGTTGTAGCCTGGATACGAGAACCAGAGCTTGTTTTGGGTGTCCACTTTGGCACCAAAGGATCGGTTCCCATACACTTGTCCTTGCTTGACAAGCGTGCCCCAGACATAAGGAAAAAGTTTTGTTCTACGAACCAGGGGATCGGCATGCCAAAAATCATCCAGCAAGGAACCTGCTTTAGCTACCATTCCTGTGTCGTCCACCAACAAGGAATCAGCTCCACGAAACAATTCTTGCCAACGTAGCCCATCTAGGGTTACGAGCACCACATGCTCTGTTTTGGTGGTTTTGGATTGGGCAAAAAGTTCAAGAGAAAATAGCATTAGCCCTAGCAAAATGAATTTGAATGGATTCATAAACAGCAATGAGTTCGTTAGTGACCTAAGAATGAAAGTTGGAAATGAAATATAGGGATTTTCGGCACAGCCTAAGTTGTCCTCCACATGAGGAATGATAGATAATTTCCCCTTTCATACCTATTCTTCCATGGGAAAGCTTTTCACAAGACGCCATGAAGAATCGCGTCCCACAGACTCCTTACTTTTCTAAGGAATAGACACGCAAGTTTGCTCGCTCCACAAATCCCAACCGTTGGTACAATCGATACGCAGGTAGGTTGTCGGGATAGAGCTGGAGGTAAGGAATTTGACCTTGCTGTTGAATATAGTTGAGTACATGAGGCAATACACGTTGCGCCAATCCCTGCCCCACAAAATCGGGATGGGTACATACTGCACTCACCTCAGTATAAGGTCCTGCCGCCAGTCGGGTTCCTGCCATGGAAACCAGCCTTCCTTCTACAAAAAAACCAAAATACCCTCCAAAATCAATCGTATTTTCTAAAAATGGCCCAGGCTTGGCCAACTGGGTTAATGCCAGCATCTCGGGGACATCTGCTGCAGCAAGTGCCCGAATGGATGCATCCAGAGATAAATTGATGGAAGGTTTTTCGAAAACCATTTGCAACAGGGCATTGTCATTGCGCACTTTCCATTTGGCATCCAGATCCAAATATCCCGGGGGAAATACAATCACCCGCATGCCCGAATCCATCGCTTCATACAACTGATTCAAGTGTTCGGTGTCGTAAAGGGGGATTCCTGCAAAAAAACCAATCCTTCGATCTATAAATCGTACGACTCCATTGCTATATGCAAAGGAAGCGGAGCCTGAATTTAAAGCAGTCCAAATGGGATTATCTAAAGGATGTTGCATGCTTGAAATGGAGAATCAAATTCGATTAAAAAGCCAACTTACTAAAGAAACCCGAGCTGATTAACTTCTATTGAAATTTTTAAGGAGCTCAAAACCTCTTTTACAGCAAATTAAATCCTCCTTTTACCAAAACTACTACGGTAGAATCTAAAGACGTCTCCGTGGAAATTGCTCGGTAATGCTTGCCTTTTGCTCCTGGAGTTACCTTGATCTTTTGTAGGGTAAAGGCGCCTGCACTTTTTGATTTCTGAACCAATATGTAATGGTCCTCCCCTACTTCAATAATCGATTCTTCAGGGACAGCCAAAGACCGCTGGGGATCCAACTGAATTCGTGCTTGCAAAAACATGCCTGGAGTCAATTTGGCTTCCTCCTTTTCATCCAGGAGGTCTGCATGCACGTTGATCTGTCGCTGGGCATTGATGGACTTGCCTACAACTTTTATCTTTGCTTTAAGCACCTCATTCGGACTATCTGGGCTTGTAAATTCGACTACTTGACCGATATGAACCTTGCTCGCGTCCTTTTCAAAAAGAACCAACTCCACATGAATGTGCTCCTTGCTCATCAAGGTAAGCGCCTTTGCCGCAGGTGGCAAAAACTGACCCGGAACAGCCAACACCTCTTCCACAAATCCTGAGATCGGCGAGGGAACTGAAATTTTACTCCGCATGGTAGCTGGTGTCAACCCATCTGCATTGATCCCAAGCATCGCCAATTGCTTTTTCAAACTCTGTGCTTTTGCTGAGGCCGCATCGTAGTCAGCAGCAGCTTTTAGAAAGTTTTTCTGTGCCGAGATCTGCTCTTGCGCCAAGGTCTTTTGTCTTTCCCATTCCGCTTTGAGGTAAGCCAACTGGCTATTTATCTCTAGAAAATCTTGTTGCAAACGAAGAAAATCAGGATTCTCCAGCGTAAATAAGACTTCTCCCTTTCGAACTTCTTGTCCTTCGATCAACTTCAAATCTTGAACATATCCCCCAAAGTAGGTGGTGATCTCTCGCATTCCTTCTACTGGAATTTGCACAGTTCCCTGAACTTGAATTTCCTCAGAAAAATCGCCCGTATGTACTGGGCCCCACTCCATCTTCATGGTTTTGAATTGCTCTTCGGTCAGCTCAATTTCTGTGGTTTGTTCGGGCGCTTCGCTGACCTCAATCCCTCCGTCTGAAGAATCGTTTTTTGAACAGGAGGCAAGCAAAAACAACCCAAAAATTAGCCCTGCTGAAAAGAATATATTTCTAGATTTCATGAGATAGTGAAGTAAATAAGTTCGAGTTGATTGAGTAAATAATCCCGCTTTGCCTGTAGGTACTGCAGTTCTAGGGATTGAGAATTTTCGATAAGTTGTACGTACTGGATAAAATCAATCTCTCCTTCAGCAAAGGAGCGAATGGCCTGCTCACGCAACTGTTCACCCAATTGCTTTCCTTCTGTCTCGTAGTACTGAATGACGGACAGCTGCTGTGCTAAAGTAGATTGAAGTGCGCGAGATTGACTTTCTAAGCGAGATTGAAAATTGACTGCTTCCCAGTCCCATTGCTGTTGCAGGCTTTTGCTAGATTTCACCTTGGCAGATTGGGCACCGAAAAATAGCGGGATACCGAGCCCCACTTCGAAACCAGGATAAATTTTTGAGCCCGCAGCAAAGTTTGTCCCTCGGAATAAATTGACCTTCACATCAGGTAGAAATGCCTGTTGCTCTACTCTAGTTTGGAACAAGGCCTGTTGCTTGCCTGCCTCGTACCAGGAAATTCCGGGATGTCCCTCCTGAGAATTCACATCGGCTAAAATCACAGGTTTGGAGGAAATAGTGAGCTCACCCTCACCCTCCCATTGGATCAGGCTGGCCAATTGAATCAAGGCCTTCTTTTTTTCACTTTGAGCCTCCGATTTACGAAGACCTATTTCTTTTTGTTTACTCTCGGCAGTCAGCTTTTCAAGCAGCGTAGCATCGCCCATCTCCAGCCGCCTAGCAGCTGCTCGAGCAAAAGAAACATACAGACTATCTAGATAGTCAAACCTTTTCTCCAATTCCATCCAATACTGCGCCTGAACATAAACGCTGCTTACTTCCTTCTTTAGCGCACGCACATCCAGCTCTAGCCGGGCTTCTTCCTGCCGCTGACCTGCTTTTAAATAATTCTTTTGGGTAGCATAGATACTGGGGAATTCAAGACCTTGACGGATGCCCCAAACCCGGTTGAACACCCCGTTTTCGGCAATGTCGTTTTGATCCTGCGCATGGTACACTTCCGTTCGACCCAGGTTCCAGGCTGTACCAGTCATGGCCTGAACCGATTCCAGTCGCTTTTGGGAGGCCTGTAAGAGTGGGTTTTGCTTTTCGGCACGTGCAAGCGCTTCCTCCAAAGTCAATTCCTTGGTGTCCTGAGCCCAGGAAAAAGCAAGTGGAGCAAGAAGAAACAAAAGAACCAAAGCTCCTTTATTTGGAAGCGGAACGGTAGTGTTCGTTTTTCTAGAATTGAACAAGACATAAAGCACAGGGAGTACCACCAAGGTAAGTAGGGTGGCAGAAATAAGGCCGCCCACAACCACGGTAGCCAATGGACGCTGCACTTCTGCCCCTGCGGAACCAGATAGCGCCATCGGCAAGAAGCCTAAGGCTGCTGCCGAAGCAGTCAGGAGGACGGGACGCAAGCGCTCTGCAGCACCTACAGTCACGAGTTCGCGTAGGGAAGTAAATCTAGATGCCATGGATTTAAAGTGTTCAATCATCACAATGCCGTTGAGAACCGCAATACCAAATAGGGCAATGAATCCAACTCCAGCAGAAATACTGAAAGGCATGTCCCGAAGCCAAAGCAAGACCACGCCTCCAATGGCAGAAAATGGAATCGCTGTGTAAATCATAAAGGCATCTCGAGCGGAAGAAAAAGCGAAGTACAACAGCACAAAAATCAAGATCAGTGCGATGGGCACAGCTATCAAGAGTCGATTTCTAGCCTGCTGCAAATTTTCAAATTGACCCCCATAATCCACTCGGTATCCCTCAGGAATGGTGACTTTGGTTTTCACAATCGCTTGAATGTCGTCTACTACGGACTGGAGGTCACGATTTCGGACATTGACTCCTACCACCACTCTTCGTTGGGTATTGTCGCGCGAAATTTTTGCGGGTCCCTTGGTGTAACTGATTGTTGCCAATTCTGACAAGGGAATACTTCCACCAGAGGGCAACTGAATAGCTGCATTTTCGAGATGTTCGATGTCTTTCCGATAGGGTTCATCAAAACGAACTACCAATTCAAATTGCTTTTCGCCCTCAAAGACCGTTCCTGCACTCAGCCCCGCGAAACCCATGGTCACGACCTGATTGATCGCCTCCACGTTTAAGCCATATTTGGCAATCTTGGCGCGGTCGTATTCAATTTTCATCTGGGGAAGCCCATCCACCTTTTCAAGTATGATGTCTGCAGCTCCTTCTACTCCCTGAATGGCCGCTTCAATTTCTTCAGCGGTTTGCAGCAACACATCCAAGTCCTCTCCCACCACCTTGATGGCCAAATCAGCACGAACACCCGTAATCAACTCGTTGAAGCGCATCTCGATCGGCTGGGTAAATTCATAGTCCAGACCAGGAATAGCTTCCAATGCTTTTTTAAATTCCTCTGCCAACTCGTCTTTGGTCTCGACAGTGGTCCATTCGCTCGGAGGATGTAGCGTCACAATCACATCACTCTCCTCCATGGACATGGGATCCGTAGGGATCTCGGCCGCTCCGATACGCGTCACTACCTGCTTGACCTCAGGGAATTTCATCAGAATTCGCTCCATCTCAGTGATTGTCTCTACCGTATTGGTCAGGGTAGTACCTGTCTTTAGTACAGGCTGAATTACAAAATCTCCTTCATCCAAAGTGGGTACAAACTCCGAACCCATGCTTGAAAAAATCAAAATAACACCCACTAGAAGGCTTCCTGCTCCGATCAAAACCGCTTTGCTATGATCCAAAGCCCAATGCAATACCGGCTTATAGACTTGATTTAAAAAATTAAGTAATCGGACCGAAATGTTTTTGGGTCCTGGTACGCTAGACTTAAGAAAAATTGCAGAAACTACGGGTACATAGGTAAGACCCAGGATCATCGCCCCAATCAAAGCAAAGCTAAACACCTCTGCCATGGGACGGAACATTTTGCCCTCCACCCCAGAAAGGGAGAGAATTGGAATGAAGACAATTATAATGATGATCTGCCCAAAAATCGCCGAATGCATCATCTTAGAAGATCCAGTGAAGGAAATCTTATCCTTTTCGAGCTGTTTATCTTGTTTAGAAAGCCCAACAAAAGCCGCCGAGGATTTGCTAAACTGAAAGGCAATGAACTCTACAATGATGACTGCGCCATCGATGATGATTCCAAAATCTATGGCACCCAAA
>JBEDEY010000226.1:0-7654 GCA_041175425.1 Bacteroidota bacterium
AGAATGGTCAAGAGCTCCAAGTCCTCGTTGTATCGGATCTCAAAGGTGGATTTGAGACTCTCTACCAGTTGTTCCAGCTTAAAAAGTTGGGTATCCACTACCAGCGAAACCGAGATCGCAGAAAGTTGCAGCATGTTGGCACGCAGCTTCAGCTCTTTCAGCTTTTCGTAAATGGCGTGAATGTGTTTTTCCTCGATAAAAGTAAAGTCGGTCACCTTAAAGCTGACCAAGACTTGATTTTTTTTCAGCACCAAGGTTGGCACCTCGTGTGCTGTTGCATGCTCGTGGATTTTGGTGCCTGAAGCCTCCGGATCGACAAATGACTTCACAAAAAGCGGAATTCCTGCATTTGCTAGTGGCTTGATCGTTTTGGGGTGGATGACCGAGGCTCCAAAGTAGGTCATCTCCGCAGCCTCACGGTACCTAAGCTCTTCAAATTTTTGGGTGTTTGGAAACAGTTTGGGATCTGCATTGAGTACTCCAGGCACATCTTTCCAGATGGTCACCGACTCCGCATCCAAGCTAGTAGCAAGAATCGCCGCGGTAAAGTCAGACCCTTCTCTTCCCAGGGTGGTGGTTCTGCCAATAGGATCCTGTCCTATAAATCCTTGGGTCAAGATCGTCGTTTGCGCCAATAGGCCAGCCCATTGACTTTGGCATGCGGCACGGGTCTTTTCCCAATCTATTTTTGCAAATCTAAAGTCCGAATCCGTATGGATGACGGTTCGTGCATCCTGCCAAGAAAGGGATAAGCCTTTAAAAATTAAGAATTCAGAGACGACAAGGGAAGAAAGCAATTCCCCGTAACAAATCAGCTGATCATACACTTCATCGTAATTGCTTTTAGAAATAGGTGCCTCCAAGATGGGCTGCGCGGTATCCATCAGCTGTTCCAATTTGGCAACAACTGGGTGGGCATCCGGAAACAATTCCTGACAAACCCCTACATGGAAGTCCCTGATCTGCTTCCAATCCTGGGAAAAATCGGCTTGCCCCAACTTTTTAGCCAATACTCCCTCGAGCGCATTGGTTGTTTTTCCCATGGCTGAAACTACGATGAGCTTGTTGGTCTCAAGCCGGGAATGGAGAATGGTGTAGAGGTTACGAAGTGCAGCCGCATCTTTTACGGAGGCCCCTCCAAATTTGTACACGTGCAAAGTCCTGTTCATTTTCAAAAAGGAGTCCCAAAATTCCCTGCTGCGAAGGTAAGCAAAGATGGATGAACCACCTACAAGACAGGAGCTAAGGAAAAATTCCAACACGTTAATCCTCTCCAATCACCACTATTCAAAATTTGGCTAAGATTTGGAAGGAGATGTTTACATTTGCTGCTCAAACTGTAAAAACCATGGCATTACGCTCCCTGTATCGCTCACTAGCCATTTTGACAATGGCAGTCATCACATGGACCTCTTGTGGTCCAAAAGCACCCGTTATAGACGAAACCTTCGCAACCCAAACCGAAAAGTTGCTAATTAAGGTGGATACCCTCCATACCGGTTTGGAAAACCCTTGGGGTATGACTTGGCTACCAGACGGCACCCTACTCGTCACCGAAAGAAAAGGAGAGATCCTAGTTTTCAAGGAGGATAAATTTACTGGAGAAAAAATCCAAGGTTTACCTGCAGTTCATAACGTCAATCAGGCAGGTCTCTTGGACGTAGCCGTACATCCCAACTATGCAGAAAATGGCTGGATTTACATCTCCTATGCCAAGCATTTTGAAGATAGCACCGCTGCCACTACCATCTTACGATTCAAATTGGAAGGCAATCAGGCTGTAAACCAGGAGGAATTGATTGTAGCTGGACCTTCTTGGAAAGGTGGCCGTCACTTTGGTAGCCGCATCGTATTCGATAAGGCAGGCTTCCTTTATTTCTCCAACGGAGACAAGGGAAACATCCCAATGAATGCACAAAACTTGAACAATGCACATGGAAAAATCCACCGCATCAAGGACGATGGCAGCATTCCTGCAGACAACCCGTTCAAGGATTCGTTGGGTACAACCAGCTCAATCTGGACCTATGGCAACAGAAACCCGCAGGGTCTAATTTATGACAAAGCGAACGATAGAATCTGGGAAGTGGAGCATGGTCCAATGGGCGGTGACGAACTCAACCTCATCGAAAAAGGAAAGAATTACGGTTGGCCGGTGATCACCTACGGCATCAACTACGATGGTACACCTATCACGGATATTCAAGAAAAAGAAGGCATGGAGCAGCCCAAGCATTACTGGGTTCCCTCTATCGCCACTTGTGGTGTGGCCGTGGTCACTTCTGACAAGTATCCAGCTTGGAAAGGCAATATCTTGATTGCAGCCCTTGCAAAGCAGCACATTGCTCGCGTAGAAATGAACGGCACAACCTATGTGAAGGAGGAGAAACTACTTCAAGATATCGGACGTGTCCGTCAAGTAGCGGAAAGCCCAGAAGGCTACATCTATGCAATCACAGAGGCAACCGGCTTGTTGGTCAAATTGCTTCCCATCCGATAAAATTTTCGAACAGCTTAGTTAGAAGACCTTTCCAGTGAAAGGTCTTTTTTTTGTACTACCCTTGTCCGTAAATTACTAATCAAACTCAAATAGAAATTTGACACTGCCTTCCAAACTCTTTCTGTCAATCAGGCGTTTGGGTAGTAAGTCCTAGACCTCAATCACTATGAAAACTTTTCCACTTGCTATTCTCGCTCTTCTCGGTTTGTTATCTCCTTTTTTTTCTTGTCAAGCCAAGGAGGGAGACCCCGTTCCTGATCCGGTAACTTCCCAAAAATTCGCTACAAAAACAGAGAAGATGAACATCAAGGTGGATACACTCCACACAGGCTTCCAAAACCCTTGGGGCATGACCTGGATCAATGCAGAAACCCTGTTGGTTACGGAAAAGAAAGGAGAGCTCCTTATTTTCAAAAAAGACAGTTTCTCAGGTCAAAAAGTGACCGGACTTCCCGCGTTTTATACCACAGGCCAAGCCGGCTTACTGGATATCACTACCCATCCCAATTATGCGCAAAATGGTTGGATTTACATTGCCTACGCCAAGCCAGTAGGAGATGGAGGGGCAACTGCAATCGCTCGATTTAAATTGTCTGGAACTGCAGTGGCATCTTTTGAAGAACTGATCGTTACTTCTCCGGAATGGAAGGGAGGAACTCACTACGGCAGCAGAATTGTCTTTGACAATCAAAATTTCTTGTATTTCAGCAATGGAGAGCGCGGCACGCAAGACAATGCCCAAAACCTAAAAAATTCGCATGGGAAAATCCATCGCATTCATGACGATGGACGCATCCCTGCTGACAATCCTTTTGTGAGCACTGCTGGGGCCATCCCATCCATCTGGACTTATGGCAACCGAAATCCTCAAGGGTTATTTTTTGACAAAGCCAGCAACCGTCTTTGGGCAGTGGAGCATGGCCCACGAGGTGGCGATGAATTAAATCTTCTCGAAAAAGGGAAAAATTACGGTTGGCCGGTCATCACCTACGGCATCAACTACAACGGTACACCTATCACAGACATCACTGAAAAAGAGGGAATGGAACAACCGGTGAAGTATTGGACTCCTTCCATTGCCACTTGTGGGATGACGATGGTGACTTCAGATCGCTATCCTGCCTGGAAAGGAAATATCTTAGTTGCTGCACTGGCAGGAACCCACATTGCTCGGGTAGAGATGAATGGAACAAAGCCTGTAGGTGAGGAAAAATTACTTCCAGGAATAGGTCGCGTTCGGCAAGTAGCGCAAAGCCCAAACGGGCACTTGTATGCCATCACTGAGGGGACAGGCTTATTGATCAAATTGGTACCTTCCAACTAAGGTTAATCAATAGCTACTTCTAAACTTACCTAGACAAAATACATCCGCTTTGTCTATACAATTACAATCTGCTGTCGTCTGTGAACTGTTGACCGTTAGCAATTATCCGCAATGATTAACTCCTTATTTATCCTTGGATGGAATTGCGGATAATCATTAAACAAAATCCACGTCCACACTGAAGGGGTACTTCATTAAAAATTGAAGTGCTTCTTCGATGGAGAGGTCTTCAAATAAGACGCGGTGAAGGTTTTCAGTGATGGGGGCCCGGATGCCGGCTGTTTTCAAAAAAGCATCTATGATTCGAACTGTGTTGACCCCTTCGGCAACTTCCTCCATCGTTTCCAGGATTTGATCGAGCGTCTCTCCTTTCGCAAGTCGATACCCAACCGTAAAATTTCTAGAATCTGGGGAATTGCAGGTGGTCACGAGATCTCCTATCCCTGCCAGACCCATCACGGAGCTGACGGTGCCACCCAAGGCTTTGCTCAAATGTGCCATTTCGACCATCCCTCGGGAAATCAGCAGTCCTTTAGCGTTCTCACCCAAGCCCAAACCAGCCAAAGCACCTGCGGCAATGGCAATGATATTCTTGAGCACCCCACTGAGTTCTACCCCGATGATGTCAAAGTTCCCATACACTTGAAATTTTTCGGAACGAAGGAGGCGTTGCCCTTCTTGAATCACTTCATTGTACTTGCTGGCAATGACGGTAGCAGCAGGCTGATCATTGCTAAGTTCCTTGGAAATATTTGGACCAGCCAAGCATCCCACGCGCACCGCTAGGGTTTCCTGGATGATGACTTCACTCATCGTCATGATCTGATTGCGACGGAGTTTCTTCACCGTATCCCAGTCCTCTCCCTCCCCTAGCTTCACTACCAAGCCTTTGGTGCCATGGATGACCAAGTGGTAAGGATGCAAAAAAGGCGCGAAGGTACGCGTCACCTCCAAGAAGGCTGCGGAAGGGACCATTAAAAATAAGACCCCACAAGAGCTGCAGAGTTCCTCCGGAGAAAAAGTAGCACGAATCTTCGGATTCAATGATTTTCCAGAAGCACTGTGCTGGGTATTTATCTCATCTACTACTTCTTGTTTACGCGCATAGACCATCACCTCACTTTTTTCTGCAAGCATGTTGGCTATCGCCGTACCGAAGCTTCCTACTCCGATCACCCCTATGGGTCGAGACTTAGAAGAGTTTTTCAAGGCCATACCCATGTAATCTGTTGTGGTAAAAATAAAGCAAACTCATGTCCTCAGTGGCCAGATTGCCCTCCTTGTTTTTGATTAGTGGACGTTTGGCGTGGTACATCCCAACATTTTCGAGTCCATGGGTGATAATTTCGTCCATAGATCGGTAGAGGTGGGGTGCAGCATCAATTTTCCCTTGGGCTTTTAGCTCAAAAATCTTGTCCAATGCCACCTGACAAGCTGCTTTGAATTCTTCATAGCCGACCACCAGGTCCTCTTGCGGGAGACGGATGAGGTCAAACAAATCCATTTTGGCATTTTTGGTTTGAATCAATTCAAAAGCCACAAAAGCTACCAAATGGGAGCTAAACACACGGTTGATTTTGTGAAATTCCTCGACTATCCGCTTGCCAAGCATCTGGGTATATTCTTCTTCCCGCTGCGCATCAACAGTTACCTTGCCGTTAGACATGAAATACTCCTCGGTATTCACTTCTCTACCCCACTTATCTAGACTCTTGCCGTCCTGATCGACATAGTTTCCCATCACATCCATGGCGCGGCCAATGGAAACCGAGATATCGGAACCTTTGGTGAAGAATTTGAAAAGGAATTTGGAAATCTTGTAAGAGTTGGAAAACTCGTCGTTCTCCTTGTAATACCGTTCTTGACCTGTCTGGCTCAGGTAATCCTGAATCAGGCTAGGCGCCTCTAATACAAAGTGGTAATTGATGGTAACAGGAACGATGAAAATCTTGCCAGAAACATCCGAAATGCCCTGCTGGAAATTTGCTCGCTGCGCTTCTATGGCGGTGCTGAGTAGTCCCAACTTGAGTTTGGATTCGATAATACCACTTCTAGAGCGGGTGCCGCCTGGAAAAAATAAACTGTGACAGCCAAATTGAATGGCCTCCTTGGAGTAGGTCTTGAGGGTCTCCAGGTACATCAGATTTTTCTTTCTTCGATCCACCTTGTATGCCCCGAGTGCATTCATAAAGTATGCGAAGATGGAGATATTGAAGAGGTTGAGACCCGCCCCATAAATAAATGGAGGCATCCCTAAGACTGAAATTATCCAACCGATCAAGACGCTATCCAAATTGGAAAAATGGGTTGGAACCATGATAATGGTCCCCTTGGTTGCCAATTCTCTGATTTGCGCAGTCTGTCCGGTAATCTGGATTTTATCCTGTAGTGTATATTGGTTGCTGAATAAGGAGCCAAAGCCCTTCACTCGTGCAGCATTGAGCAGGCGAGAAAACCCATAGGTCACTACACGACGCGTAAATTTGTAGTGGGTCGCTTTAAAATTGGAGGCAATTTCTTCCGAATAGCGACTGGTAATTTTACTCAAGACGGCTTTGTAGGCCTCCAGCTTCTTTGCTTTAGTAAGCGAAACCTCGGAATGAATTTGAAGCAAACTGTTTTTTACTTCCCCCCAGAAAGGACCTTCATCATCAGGATCAACATCCCAAGGATTTTGCTTGATTCGAAGCTTTTCTCGATAGAGAGTGGTTTCTAGCTCTTCCTTTAAAATTTCAGGGTTTTTGCCGATCAAATCTAAAATCCGTTCTTCGGAAAGGGCTGCCACCTTTTTTACAAATTCCTTGCGCTCGCGGGCAAGCTTTACCACAGGCCATTCGTCCTTTTTAGGCAAAATAGGCGCGTACTGATGCTTGCTGTAATTCTCCTCCAAGTGGTAGTTCTATTTTAAAAACCCTCAAAGATAAACAAAAAGGAACTGTTGCTGTCTAAATTATTCGGGTAGGTCGACCCTTGGGCTTGACCTCAAAAAAATCATGACTACAGCTGTAGTCAGTAATCCCATCACCGAAGCAAAAAGGAAGGATTGCGTGATGTAATTCATCAGGTTAAAATACTCTTCTGCCTCCACCAAGGTCATCTTTCCAGTGTTTACGGTTAGCTGAATAATATTTGAAAAATAAGCAGGCGAAATCAAACTATGGGAGATGTATTGACTCAGCGGGGTCAGCAAGACCACGATTAACGTAAGCACTAAACCAGAAAGTAAGCCTTGAATGTAGCTCATCCGCCCCGAGTAGGTCTTTCGCTTTTTTTCCAGAAGGGCAAAGACATAAATTAAAATCGCAATGGGCGCATAAAGCAGCGTATACACCGAATGCTGTTCAATCAAACGATCGTGCCAACCTAAATTTTTCTCCAAAGCCATCCAGGCAAGGCCAGAAAGGAAGAAGAGGATGCCCCATTTTACTTCAATACGGAACTTTTTCATAGTCAGCTAAGGTAGGTTTGGTGAAAGGATGGTATAAATTACAAAAAAATACAAACGTTTTGGTCTCTGGCTGGTTAAAAAAGGAAAGAAGTAAACCCTTGCCCATGCCAAAAAGCGTGGTATTTTTACACCATCCTTCACCGATGAAACTAGACCTCAAACAAATACAAGTACCCATTGAGACTGAGATGTCTCAGTTTGAACATAAGTTCAGGGACTTTATGAAAAGTAAGGTCAAGTTGCTCGACCACATCACCCATTACATTGTCAAGCGAAAAGGGAAGCAGATGCGCCCCATGTTTGTGTTCTTGACTGCAGGTGTCTGTGGACAAATCAATGAATCTACACACCGAGGTGCTGCCCTGATTGAACTTTTGCACAC
>JBEDEY010000227.1:0-3430 GCA_041175425.1 Bacteroidota bacterium
TTCCGAAGTCATTGTTGGATTTATCAACGATGACCCGAGATTTCCGGTGGTTTTGGGCTCGCTTTACAGCAAAAAGAACACCACCAAAGAAAAATTCACAAAAGATAATTTCATCAAGTCCATTGTGACTAAAGGAGGATCGCGTCTTGAATTTGATGACAAAGACAAGACATTCAAAGTAATTACTCCTAAGAAAAACATGATTTTTATTTCAGATAAAGCCAAGGGAGTAAAAATTGAAGATCAAAATAAGAATGTGATTACTACCTCTGATAAAGGAGTTACCATTACTTCCAAGAAAGACATTAAGTTAACTGCCTCTGGTAAGTTAGAACTTAAGGGTACCAAAGGAGTTGTGTTGAATTCCTCTGCTGGCGATGCAAAGATTGACGGTAAGAACGTGAAACTAAACGCTAAATTGAAGGCGGATTTGAATGGAAAAGCGGGTGTTAACGTCAAAGCTTCTGGTACTGTCAACATCAAAGGGGCAATGGTAAATGTAAATTAAGCGAGCTGGGTAGCATTCAAAAAATTAGATTCTATAGTATGGCAGAAGAAAAAAGTTTTTTAGGTAGAGGTTGGGGGTATCCAGTTTCCTTCAATAAGACCTTGGGTAAGGTAAACATGGTTAGTGATGAATTAGATATTCGACAAAGCTTGGAAATCTATCTTGCTACTCATCGTGGGGAAAGACTGTTGCGGCTCGCCTACGGTTCTGTAATGCATGAGTACACGTTTGAGAGGGCTTCCTACAGCAACTTAAACTTTCTATGTGAGACATTAAAAAATGACATGAGGATCTACGAGCCAAGGATCATTGTACATAAGGTCAAAGCTGATTCAAAAAATGTTACCGATGGGATAGTACGTTTTACAGTGGACTATGAGATACAATCAACCAACGTGAGAGATAACATCGTCTTTCCTTTTTACATTTTGGAAGGCACTAACATACCTGAATAAGCATTTTGGAAAATCTAAGCGACTTTAATTCCATTAACCAGAGAATTCGTAAACTGAGTCCGCTCGATACTCGGTATTTTCTGCCTGAAGAGCGAACCTTGAGTGATTTTCTAACACTCATTAATCGCCTATCCAAGCAGGTGAACTTCTTTGATGAGCAGCTACAGGAACGTGGAGACTGGTTCGATTTCTTCATTTCTAACGAACTTTTCTTGTTGGCAGAAATTGAAAATTTTGATTTAAAGTCTGTAGAGAAAGAGAAAACAGCGATTCTTTTACGGTTTGAAAGAAGTGACTCCCAAGAAGAAAAATCCCAATTGATTAGTCAGCTTTTTGAGCAAATAAAAGGAATGCTCATTACCATAGATTATTGGTACAGACTTTCTTCCGAATACAATAAAAAAAGAGAAAGCACTACCCTTGAGAATGAGTTAGTCGGGGCCATTTCCTACCGTTGTAAATCCGTTTATGCGCAGCTCCAATTCTTAGCCTCAGAACTCAAGCTGTTGAATAGCCCAATTCATCTTGAGGTGGCTGATTTTAATTTGAAGAACGTTTGGGAAACGACTCCAGGTAGGTCAACTTCTATTGGATGGGGGGCTGAAATTTTGGATGTCAACTACCTTCTGAAGCAATTACTTTTGCTACATCGTCCCGTGTTCAAAACGATTGCCAACCTGACGGAGAGATCCAAGCAACTTTTCCGCGAAAATTTAGCCAATAAACAAGATCACGAGCCTCATATTGGCCTTCTCATTGCTTTTTTTCAACTATTTAGCCAATTGCAAGAGGAGATGAATACCGTTCCAGATAGGCTGCTAACCTATTATTTTGAACGAATCCTTGGCCAAGTACGAAAGGAACAAGAGGCGGATACGGTGCAGTGCTATGCCACCATAGATGAGGATATCGATCAGGTTTTCGTTCCCAAGCATGCCCGACTTTTGGCAGGCCAAAACGATGAGGGGAACGATATTTTGTACGAGCTCAAAGATCCTGTCACCTTTTCAAACCTAAAATTAGCGAGCCTTTTCACGATGTTTGTTTCAAGAAACAAACTGATTGATCCAGGTACACCTTTTCAAACGGTTAATGGTATTTATTCCAAGCATATCCCTATTTCAGAAGAGTTCAAACCCTTCCAGGCCTTGGGTGAGGAGCAACGATTTTTGAATAAATCGAGCAAAACCATGGATGAGGTGGATATCGGATTTTCTGTTTCATCACCTACATTGAGACTGGGAGGCGGTTACCGGGAAGTACATCTTGAATTTGTTTTTTTGACAGAGAGCTATCAGTACTTTTTGGCGATGCTCTTGTCTATTTCCAAAACAAAAAACCAATTACCTGAAGAAGTTTTTCATCAAATTTTCGCAGGTTCTTTGAGTTTGCAGCATACCACTTCCAAAGGTTGGTGCGAGGTACCTGCACATGAGGTGATTCCTCCGATGAGTTGGAATGAAAATAGTTTCAAGCTTGCCTTCACCTTGGGCCCGGATCATCCAGCGATTTCGCCTTACAGCGAAGAAGTGCATGAAGAAGGTTTGAATTTGCAGCAGCCGGTGTTGAAAATTCTGCTTAAAAACCAGCATGTCTTTCATCCTTATTCTTTCTTGCAGTTTCTCGAACTGGAGCAAATAAAAATAGAGGTGAATGTAAAGCAATTGAAAAACCTCAACCTTCATAGCAGCTTTGGACCTTTGGACCAAAGTATTCCTTTTGATTTGCTGGGTCCCATACCGAAGGTGGGGAGCTACCTCTTGATTGGGAATGATGAGATTTTTTCTAAGGATCTGGTAAGCTTACAGGTAGGATGGACTTTCCACGACCTGCCTCAAGGGAAAGACATGAAGTCTTTTTACGAAGAGTATCCGTATGACATCGAAAATGGCAGTTTCAAACTTAAGGTTCAGGCGTTATCTGACTTTAAATTTATGCCAAAGGAGGGACCGCAGAATGTAGTCACCAACTTGTTTGAAGAGCAAGATGGGATAATCCTTTCGGATAGGTACGTCCAAGACATAGACCTCGAGGCGCTCCAAATCCTCCCGGATTATACCCTCCAGACAGACGAGGATGAAGATGAAGTGCTTCTCTCCAATCAGAAAACTGGATTTTTGAAGCTTGAATTGGTTTCGCCTAACATTGGCTTTGGATTCGATGTGTATTCCACCGTTTACGCTAACAACCTTACCACGGCTTCGAACGAGATTCTCGAGAACCCAAAAGGAGGATTCAAGTTTGTGGAACCCAAGGAGCCTTTTTCTCCCTTGGCCAAAGACATCTACCTAGATTATTCTTCTTCTTCTGAGATTAATTTTCTGGGTACACGTTCGTTTACCAATCAAACTAAAAAACAGGAAAATTTTATACAGATTCATCCTTTCGGGAAGAAATTTTTGTTGAAAGATGGTTTGGTTTATGATAGTGGACTGCTTCCATTTTTTGAGCTTCAAGGAGCCTTGTT
>JBEDEY010000228.1:0-10158 GCA_041175425.1 Bacteroidota bacterium
TGTATATGTTACCAAATTTGATCACCAAGACCATCACGCTTCAGGATGGTAGAGAAATTAGTATTGAAACCGGTGCACTAGCCAAGCAGGCTGACGGTTCAGTAGTTGTGCGGATGGGAAAAGCGATGCTTTTGGCTACCGTTGTTGCTAAGAAGGACGCTCTAGATGGGGTGGATTTTTTGCCTTTGTCAGTTGATTACCAAGAGAAATTTGCTTCCTCAGGAAAGATTCCTGGAGGATTTTTGAAAAGAGAGGGAAAACTATCTGACTACGAAGTCCTGATCAGTAGAATTGTCGATCGTGCGATCCGACCTATTTTCCCAGATGATTACCATGCTGACACGCAAGTAATGATCACATTGATGTCTTATGACGAAGAGGTATTGCCAGATGCACTTGCTGGTCTTGCTGCCTCTGCTGCACTTTCAGTTTCAGATATCCCATTCAATGGACCTATCTCTGAGGTTCGTGTAGCCAAAATTGACGGTGTATTGGTAATTAATCCAAAGCCTGCAGATTTAGCTAAGGCTTCCTTGGAGTTTATTGTTGCTGGTTCTTTGGATTATATCTTGATGGTAGAAGGTGAAGCTTCTGAAATTCAAGAAGATGAGATGGTGGAAGCGATGCAATTCGCCCACGAAGAAATTAAGAGACATTGCCAGGCTCAGGTAGAATTGACCAAGCTGGTAGGCAAGGAGCAGAAAAGAACCTATTGCCACGAGAAAAGTGATGCAGCCCTTTACGATCACATGAGAGCAGCGACCTACGGGAAGCTTTTTGAAGCAGTGAATCGTCAAATTGCTAATAAGTCGGAGCGCGCTGCTTTGGTAAAGGAAATTAAGGAAGAATATGTTTCCAGCCTTGGAGAAGATCATGGATTTGAAACCAGCTTAATTGGACCCTATTTCCATAAAATCCACAAAGAAGCTGCTCGTAACTTGACCCTAGAAACGAAGAAGCGTTTAGACGGAAGAAACCTTGACGAAATCAGATCCATCTGGTCTGTAGTTGATTACCTTCCTTCTGCGCACGGTTCTGCTGTATTTACCCGCGGGGAAACTCAGTCTGTCACTACTTGTACCCTAGGTACAAAGATGGATGAGCAAATGATTGATGGAGCAGTGATATCTGGCTACAACAAGTTTTATTTACACTACAACTTCCCAGGATTTTCTACGGGTGAAGTGAAGCCCAACAGGGGAGTAGGTAGAAGAGAAGTAGGCCATGGTAACCTTGCCATGCGTGCTTTGAAAAAGGTATTGCCTCCTGATACCGAAAATCCATATACCATTCGTATCGTTTCTGATATCTTGGAATCCAATGGATCATCCTCTATGGCTACCGTTTGTGCGGGCTCTTTGGCCTTGATGGATGCAGGTGTTCAGATTAAGGCACCGGTTACTGGTATTGCGATGGGAATGATCTCTGATGCAAAAACTGGTAAGTATGCAATCCTTTCCGATATCCTGGGTGATGAAGATCATTTGGGTGATATGGACTTCAAGGTAACAGGTACTGCCAAAGGAATTACGGCTTGTCAGATGGACTTGAAAGTGGAAGGTCTTGATTATTCTGTATTAAAAGAAGCATTACACCAAGCAAAAGCGGGTAGACTTCATATCTTAGATGAAATCACCAAGACTTTGGCTGCTCCAAAAGCAGACTTGAAGCCTCATACGCCACGTTCTTTCATGATGTGGATTCCTAAGGAGTTGATTGGTGCCGTAATTGGCCCAGGAGGTAAAGTGATTCAGGAGATTCAAAAAGATACTGGAACTACGGTAATTATTGAAGAAATCGATAACCAAGGAAAGATCAACATCTACTCAGCCAACCAAAGTAATATGGATGCGGCGATCAGTAGAGTGAAAGCAATTGTGGCTCAGCCTGAAATTGGAGAGGTTTATACAGGAAAAGTAAAAAATATTCAAGCTTTTGGCGCCTTTGTGGAATTTATGCCAGGCAAAGATGGTTTACTTCATATATCAGAGATCAAGTGGGATCGCCTAGAGAGTATGGATGGCGTATTGGAGCCGGGTGAAGAAATCACCGTCAAGTTGATTGATGTGGATAAGAAAACCGGTAAATTCAAGTTGTCCAGAAAAGTATTGCTTCCTAGACCTGAGAAGCCAGCAACGAACGCCTAATTTAAATTTGGTTTTCGCTTAAATTAATGAATTAAATCACCCCTATTAACTAATTGATCCTGAATGAGGCAGCTAAAGATTAGCAAGCAGATCACGAACAGAGAATCGCAATCTCTTGATAAATATCTTCAAGAGATCGGAAAAGTAGATCTGTTGACAGCCGATGAGGAGGTTGTATTGGCAAAAAGAATCCGAGAAGGCGATCAGCTGGCTTTGGAAAAGTTAACCAAAGCAAACCTTCGATTTGTGGTTTCTGTAGCTAAGCAGTACCAAAACCAAGGTTTGTCCTTGGGAGATTTGATCAATGAAGGAAACTTGGGATTGATCAAGGCTGCACAGCGTTTTGATGAAACTAGAGGTTTCAAATTCATCTCTTATGCCGTTTGGTGGATTCGTCAATCCATTCTTCAAGCTCTTGCAGAACAGTCTCGAATTGTTCGTCTTCCATTGAATAGAGTAGGTTCTTTGAATAAGATATCAAAGACTTTCAGTGAATTGGAACAAAAATTTGAGCGTGAGCCATCTCCAGAAGAATTAGCAGAAGTACTTGAAGTATCTGCATCCGAGGTAGTGGATACGATGAAGATATCTGGTCGCCACGTGTCGATGGATGCACCATTTGTTCAAGGGGAAGAAAATAGCCTTTTGGATGTTTTGGAAAACGATGGAGATGAAAAGCCAGACGATGGGTTGATGAACGACTCCTTGCGTAAGGAAGTTCAACGAGCCTTATCTACGCTTACTTCTCGTGAAGCAGATGTAATCACTCTTTACTTTGGATTGAATGGAGAACATGCCATGACCCTAGAGGAAATTGGAGAGAAGTTTAACCTGACTCGTGAACGCGTAAGGCAGATTAAAGAAAAAGCTATTCGAAGATTGAGGCATACCTCTCGTAGCAAAACCCTCAAACCATATTTAGGATAAAATTTTAAAGGGGGCTTTTGCCCCCTTTTTTGTTTCTGAAATTTTAATTCTAAGAACCTTTCCTTCTACCAATTAGAAGTTACAATTACATTCTTTTAAACTATTGCCGTAATACGACCTTAAGATGAATCAAGAAATCGAACACGTAAAAGTCTTAATCATTGGATCTGGACCTGCTGGCTACACAGCTGCCATCTATGCTGCGCGTGCAGGCATGTCTCCAGTATTGTATACTGGAGGGCAACCAGGAGGTCAATTGACCATCACTACTGATGTTGAAAATTATCCAGGATATCCAGAAGGAATTATGGGTCCAGAGATGATGGAAGATTTTAGAAAGCAAGCCGAACGATTTGGTACCCAAGTTCGCTATGGCTTAGTAACTAAAGTAGACTTTAGTGCACGCCCACATCAGGTAATTGTGGATGACCAAAAAACAATCCTTGCGGACACCGTTTTGATTAGCACCGGAGCTTCTGCCAAATGGCTAGGCCTCGAGAGTGAAACGCGTCTCAATGGGAGAGGAGTTTCTGCCTGTGCAGTTTGTGATGGATTTTTCTTTAGAGGACAAGAAGTTGCCATTGTTGGTGCGGGTGACACCGCATGCGAAGAAGCTTCGTACTTGGCCAATATTTGTTCCAAGGTCTACATGATCGTGCGTAGAGATGAGATGAGGGCATCTCAAATCATGCAGAATCGTGTAAAAAATAATCCTAAGATTGAAATCCTTTGGAATACTGAGACTCAGGAGATTCTGGGCGAGGATGAGGTAAAGGGAATGCGAATTTTGAACACAAAAACAGAAAAAGTTTCTGAGATTTCAATTTCTGGCTTCTTTGTTGCTATAGGTCATCAACCCAACACGGAAATTTTCAAAGATTTCATCACCATGGATGCTGCCGGATACATCAAAACTATCCCTGGCACTACGAAAACAAATGTGGAAGGGGTTTTTGCCTGTGGAGATGCGCAGGATAATGTTTACCGGCAGGCTGTAACTGCTGCAGGAACAGGATGTATGGCTGCTTTGGACGCAGAGCGTTTCCTAGCAGCACTTGAAAGCCATTAAATGCAATTGATGAGGGGTTTAGTTTGGATACTTTTTTTAGGAATAGCTTTTGGCTTAGGGCTGATGCAATCGCATGCGCAGGTATTGCCTAAAACTTCCAATGAGAAGAAAAACTTTGATTTAAAGGAACTAACGCAAGGGTTTCCTAAAATCATCAAGAAAAACCCTTCTGGTGAAAATTCAAGTTCCAAAAGATTAAATATTGAGCTGCGCCAATTTGATGAGGTGGGTTATTTGCAAACCTTATCCAACAAAACAGACTCTTTACTTTTTCAAAATACGGTCGATTTGGAACGAATCCGTTCGATTATCAGCGAAGACCCTTTTTCCATGGATTGGGCTCCCTCGAATGAGGTAGTAACTACATCCGAACAGATTCTTGTGGATAGTGTTTGGATCACTGCATTTGAATACTTTTCCAATTGGGATACCAAAAAAGTAGATATCTACAACTTTGACATTCGGGAGTTTAACGACAGTTTGGTGCTGAAACTATACGATGAAAAAATTGGTGAATCCTGGAAAATGCCAATGACCGATGTACTCGTCAATTCTCGTTTTGGTCCACGTTGGGGAAGAATGCATGGGGGAGTAGATTTGGATTTGGATACTGGAGATGCCGTGTATACCACTTTTGATGGAATTATTCGCGTAAAAGGTTACGACCGCTATGGATACGGATATTATTACGTAGTCCGTCATAAAAATGGATTGGAGACCCTTTATGGCCACTTATCCAAGCATGTCATGGAGGTAGGAGATGAAGTGCTTGCAGGTGATTTATTGGGTAAGGGTGGTTCAACGGGTAGAAGCACAGGTCCACACCTACATTATGAGTTGCGCTACAGAGGCTTGGTATTTGATCCTGAAATCGTTTATGATTTTGAACAAAATCAAATTCTTAAACAGGAGTTATTGGTTGACAAGAAATTGTTTGGACATATTGCCAAAGCCAGAGCTGCAGCTTACCACCGCGTCAAACGTGGGGAGAACTTGGGTACCATTTCCAGACGATATGGAGTTAGTATCTCTCAGATTACGAGATTGAATGGAATTTCTACTCGATCAATTCTGCGAATAGGACAGAGTTTACGCGTCAAATAACCTTCCGTTTATGCTAAAATTAGACATTCTAGTACTTGCTGCGCATCCAGACGATGCAGAGTTAGGTTGCGCTGGAACGATTGCCTCCCAAGTAGCTCAAGGCTACAAAGTGGGGATAGTGGATTTGACGCATGGTGAGATGGGAACCAGAGGTACTCCGGAACTACGACTTCAAGAAGCTACGCGTGCAGGAGAAATACTGGGCCTTTCAGCTCGAGAGAACCTGGGATTTAAGGATGTATTTTTTAAGGACGATGCGGAACATCAATTGCAGCTGATTCAGGTGATTCGTAAGTATCAGCCGGAGATCGTACTCGCAAATGCTATTTCGGATCGCCACCCTGATCATGGGAAGGGTTCTTCGCTGGCTACAAATGCCTGTTTTATGAGTGGCTTGAGTAAAATAGAAACCTGGAATGAAGGGGTGAAGCAAGCAGCTTGGCGTCCCAAGTTTGTGTACCATTACATTCAGAACAACTACATTGCACCTGACTTTATTGTAGATATCTCTGCGCACTGGGACAAAAAGGTGGCAAGTATTGCCGCTTTTGGATCTCAGTTTTACAATCCAGAAAGCCAGGAACCCGCAAGCTTTATCACCTCGCCAGATTTTTTACCCTTCATTGAATCTAGGGCACGCGAATTTGGTCACCGGATTCAGGTAAAATACGGTGAAGGATTTACCGTAGAGCGATTTATAGGTGTTTCAGACCTTTTTGATCTGAAGTAATTAAGGAGCCAATCTTACTTTTTTCCAAGTCGAATCACCATCCAATTCGTAGCAAATACGGTCATGCAATCGGCTAGGGCGCCCTTGCCAAAATTCGATACGATGTGGGATCAGACGATATCCACCCCAATGTGCGGGTCTTTGAATTGAATTCAATTTAAATTCTTCTTCCAACCTTTTTTGAGAATCTTCAATGACGGTTCGATCTGCGATCTCTTGACTTTGTGGGGATGCCCAAGCACCAATCTGTGAACTGAATGGTCTTGAAAAAAAGTAGGTGTCTGATTCTTGCTCACTGATTTTAGCAATAGTACCCACAACCCGAACCTGTCGCTCAATTTCTGCCCAGAAAAAGTTAAGTGAAGCTTTTGGAGATGCCTCCAACTCTTTTCCCTTAGCACTTTCATAGTTTGTAAAAAACACAAACCCTTGGTCTAGTTCTTTCAAAAGCACAATTCGGGAATTGGGAAAGCCATCTTTGGAGATGGTGGATAGGCACATGGCATTTACTTCCAAGGCTTCTGCCTGAATCGCATCTTGCATCCAGTGGCGGAACTGTAAGAGTGGATCACTTGCTACGTCCTGAATTTCCAATGATTTGAGGCAATAATCCTTTCTAATATCGGCAAGTATCATAGGTGGCACTAGTTTGAAGTAAAATTTATGGCGTCTGGATTTGGCGTTACCCTTCCAAAAATTAAATTTAACGAATCTTAAACTACTTTTATACATGAAGCAGCATAGGAATCAGGTGCCTCAACCTGGAAGCTTGTTACTTTCAGAGCCATTTTTGCAAGATGAAAATTTTGGCAGAGCTGTGGTATTGCTGTGTGAACACGAGGAGGGAAGCGGTAGTATTGGTTTTGTGATGAACAAACCCTCCATTTTAAGCTTAGGTGATTTGATTAATGGGATTGATATTTTAGATGCTGAAGTATTTGTTGGAGGTCCAGTGGAACAAAACACGCTTCATTTTATTTATTTTGGGGTTCAGCTGATGGAGGAAAGTAAGCCTTTGGGAAATGGGGTTTGGTGGGGTGGTGATTTTACTGCACTGGTTGAGCTCATTAATTCTGGAAAATTAAACCTAAGTCAAGTTCGCTTTTTTCTAGGTTACAGCGGCTGGAGCCCAGGGCAACTTGCGGATGAGCTCTCAGAACAAACTTGGATAGTTTATTCAGATTCCTTCGTTCAGGAACTTTTTGAAAATTCAGCAGATCAATTGTGGAGATCCCTCATGAAGCGACTGGGAGGTGAGTTTGAAATTCAATCAAATTATCCCACTGACCCACGATTAAATTAGGCAAAATGCCTACCTTTGATGCTATTGCTAAGTTTACGTATTGTTTTTTATGGCCAAGAAAAGTAAAGAACTGTCTGAAGAGGACAAGGTGACCGAAACCCCTAAAAAAGGGACAAAAGGTAAAAAGATTGTTGCAGAACAAACTCAAGATGCTGTTGCTTCAGAAGATGCAGCTCCAACTCTTGATGAAGTAACGGTTCAAGGTGATTCCGAAGTGGTACAAGAGGAAGTAGCTCAGGTAGATTCGGATTCAGTTCTATTGGAAGTTAACCCAGAATTGGAGGAGTCAATAGTAGAAGAGGATCAAGCACCAATCGATTTATCAGGTTTATCTAAAGTTGAATTGCTTGACTTGCTCAAGGAAAAATTGGCTCATGGCGTATCTGCTAAGCTAGACAAGTTTGTACATGAACTAAAGTCCGCTTTTGAAGAGCTTTCGACAAAAGATCGGGAAGAGGCTTTACAGCATTTCTTAGGGGAAGGAGGCGTAGCAGATGATTTTTCCTTCAGAGGAACTGAGGTGGATAAGGAATTCAATTCCCTTTTTAATGATTTCCGTCATCAGTTAGGTTCAATGCGTAAAGAAGCTGAAAGGCAAAAAGAGAAAAATTTACAGGCTAAAACGGATTTGCTCAATAAGTTGAGGGATCTCGTAGATGGGGAGGAAACGACCTTAAGTATGGCAGCTGTAAAAGCCATACAAGAAACCTGGAAAACTATAGGCCCTGTTCCTTTGGCACAGAGCAAAAACCTTTGGGCAAGTTTTAATGCCCTAATGGATCGATTCTATGACAATAGAAGCATCTATTTTGAATTGAAGGAGTTAGACCGAAAGAAAAATTTAGAAAGTAAGTTAGAACTCTGCGAAAAAGCTGAGGCTTTAAAATCGGTTGAAGACCTTAAGGATGCAATTCGCATCCTGAATGAATTGCATGAGGAGTTTAAACACCTAGGACCGGTTCCTCGAGAGGAGCAAGAACAAGTTTGGGTACGCTTTAAAGCTGCCTCTGATGTCATTTATGACCGTAGAAAAGAATTTTTTGATGGCCAGAAAGATGTAATTAAAAAGAATCTTGTTGAAAAAGAGGCCTTGATTGTTATTTTGGCTCCTTTTGGTGAATACAAGGCTGATCGCATTAAGGACTGGAATACGAAGACGAAGGAAATCCTAGAAATTCAAAAAGCTTGGGAGAAAATTGGTGCCATTCCAAAGGAATCGGGTAAGGAAATTAATAAGGCTTTTTGGACCTTGTTTAAGCAGTTCTTCCACAACAAGAATTTGTTTTTCAAGGAGCTTGACGAGGTTCGTGCAGCCAACCAAAAGAAAGCTGAGGAATTAATCAAGCAGGCAGAGGAGTTACAGGAAAATACAAACTGGCAAGCAACAGCCAATCAGCTTGTTAAATTGCAGCAGGAGTGGAAGAAATTAGGTCCAACTCCAGAAAAAAATAGAGATTCCCTTTACAAGAAATTTAAGGAAGCTTGTGATCGCTTTTTTGAGAGTAGAAGAAATTCAACGAAGGATTCAAACACTGAGTTTGATGCGAACTTGACCAAAAAGCAGGAGATCATCACTCAGATTTTAGAGTTGACCAAGAAAGGTGAAGGCCTTGATGAATCTCAATTAAGCAGTTTGGTGTCCGAGTTTAATGCCATTGGCTTTGTACCACGAAAAAACATCAAGGAGATTCAGGCTAAGTTTAAAGATGCAGTAGATGCGTATTTAGAAAAACTTGGTGCAAAGGGTGGTGATAAAGATGATTTCTTGTTCAGACTAAACCTGAACCGTTTGCAGTCTGATCCAAATTCAGTGAAAACACTGAATAAAAAGGAGCATGGGATTAGAAAGCAGATTACTGATTTGGAAAACAGCATTACACTTTGGAAAAACAATCTGGACTTCTTTGCTGCTTCCAAGACCGCAGATAAGTTAAGAGAACAGTTTGATGTCAAAATTCAGAAAGCGGAAGAGGAGATCGATAAATTGAAGAAAAAACTGACAATCTTAAAAGAATTTTAATTTTTAGGTCCTCACTATCTGAAAGATAGCGGGAATCTGAAAAAATAGTGGAAGTGCTTTTGGACGAATAGGTCAATCCTTCTATATTTGCACCACCATTAAGGTAGGCCTCTTTAGCTCAGCTGGTAGAGCAACTGACTTGTAATCAGTAGGTCGCTGGTTCGATCCCGGCAAGGGGCTCATAGTGTAAAAAGGAGTTACAGAAATGTAGCTCCTTTTTTTGTTTTAAATTATTTAGCAAAAGCTGGTCCTGTTATTCAGTAGGTTGACGGTTCGATAGGCAGGCCTGTCCCGCAGAATTGCGGGAGGGCTCATAGTGTAAAAAGGAGTTACAGAAATGTAGCTCCTTTTTTTGTAGTAAATTCTCTAGCATAAGCTCTGGTAGAGTCCTGCCTACCGCAGGCAGGCCCGCATGTGCGGAATAATCAATAGGTCGCTGCGTTTTTGCGAGAAGAAAAAAATCCTTCTTGGCGGACTTGTTAGGCGCGCAAAGACGCCAAGCCGCAAAGGCCTCCGGGAGGCAGTTCAGATTTTTTTACACAAATAGTTTTTTTCTACTGTGTCTATGTGATTTTTTTTGAGAGAGCCGAGAGCCAAGAAGGAGAAACAAGAAACAAGATCCGAGAGGTGGACCACAATTTCTTCGTGGCTTGGTGTCATTGCGAAAAGAAAAAATCCACCTGCCTGCCTGCCTACCGCAGGCAAGCGGACAGGTTTCCTTGGATTTAAAGGAGTTTCAGCTTTGTTACTTCTTTAATTATTGGGTATACTCGTGCTTTAAGAACAAATACTGATCAAACTAGCCATGTCTTCTAAATTAACTGAAACGCTGCAACTCCCTTGTGGTGCCGTTCTAAA
>JBEDEY010000229.1:0-5812 GCA_041175425.1 Bacteroidota bacterium
AAGAAGTTTGATTTAGAAGAGCGATTAATTGAGTTTGCTGCTCAGTTAATCCAGTTTACAGAAACCATGGTTTCTAGTAAATCGGGAAATTATCTAGCAAATCAACTATTGAGGAGCGGAACAAGTCCTGCTTTAAATTATGGAGAGGCGCAGAGTGGTGAATCGAGAAAAGATTTTATCCATAAGTTTAAAGTCATTTTAAAAGAGTTACGAGAGACCCTGATAGGCTTAAAAATTGTAGAAAAAGCAAGTCTTCATCAGGATGAGGAATTTTTGAATAAAGTAAAAGATGAGTGCAATCAGTTGATTTCTATTTTTGTCAAAAGTGTGTTGACTGCTGAAAGAAATAGATTTCAATAGCTAGAACTAAGTAAAAAATAACGAATGTCGATTGTTGAATATCGATTGTAGAATAACGTAGAATAAAAGATCCCATGGCAATCCTAATAGATGGAAAGAAAACCGCGCAAGACATCAAAAATGAAATTGCAGCGCGTGTATCTGAAATTAAACAAGAAGGCGGCAAGCAGCCTCACCTAGCAGCAATCCTCGTAGGGGAAGATGGCGCTAGCCAAACCTATGTAGGCGCCAAAGTGAAGGCCTGTGAGGAAGTTGGATTTACTTCTACGCTGGTACGGCTGTCTGCTGAAGTAAGCGAAGAAGAGTTGCTCCGCACCGTGGAGGAAATCAACCAAAATCCAGACATCGATGGCTTGATCGTGCAACTTCCTTTGCCCAAGCACATTTCAGTAGATAAGGTGACCAACTGCATTCGTCCGGAAAAAGACGTGGATGGCTTTACCCCTGCCAATGTGGGTAGGATGACCCTCAACTGGCCTGCTTACGTGGCCGCAACTCCTTATGGAATTGTGGAATTGCTTAAGCGCTACAAGATCGAAACCTCCGGCAAGCATTGTGTTGTCATTGGCCGAAGCCATATTGTGGGGAGTCCGATGAGCATCTTGATGGCTCGAAATGGCTATCCAGGCAATGCTACCGTTACCCTGACACATTCCAAGACTGAAAACCTGGCAGCTATTTGTCAGACTGCAGATATTTTGATTGTAGCAATCGGCAAACCCGAGTTTGTGACAGCTGACATGGTGAAGCCGGGTGCGGTTGTAATTGATGTGGGGATTCACCGCATTGCTGATGAGACCAAGAAAACAGGGTTTCGCCTGATAGGTGACGTGAAGTATGAGGAAGTAGCGCCTCTTGCATCTGCCATCACGCCTGTACCGGGTGGGGTAGGACCCATGACCATTGCGGCTTTGCTATACAATACGCTTCAATCTGCTGAAAAGAAGGTTTTTGGCTAAACTTTAAAAAAAGTAAAGAAAAGCGGAGCGAAGCTTTGCTTCCCAAAGCTCGGTTTTCTACTTTTGCAATCCCCAATCGCGCACGTGGTGAAATTGGTAGACACGCCACTTTGAGGGGGTGGTGCCCTTACGGGTGTGGAAGTTCGAATCTTCTCGTGCGCACTCCAAAAATTAAGGCGACTCTGTAAAGAGTCGCCTTTTTTTATTTAAGACTTGAGCTAGGAAAATCTTACCGTGTGAAGGGGTCGGACCATTTTTCATTGGTATACACATCTCTACCCGAAAGAGTACGCACAAAGGCCACCAGCGCAGCAGTTTCTGCCGGGGTCAAGTTTAGGTTTTGTCCAATGCCTCCTGGCATTAGCCTGGCGTCCAAGCTATTGTTTCCTTGTACAATAAGAATGTTGTTGTAATGCCCCATTACATTTTGAAGGGTTGTAAATACGCCGTTGTGCATGAAGGGCCCGTTGGAACCTCCTGTGGAATTCACCACATCCCTGAGGGAAGGAGAGCGGGTATTGGTTAGGTCTAGTGGTCCACCAGCAGCAATTCTACGAACGACACCGTTATTTCTGGTATTTGGATCTATGTCAAATTCGGGTGCTCGGTGGCAGCCTTGGCAACCTGCACCTCCGCTAATTCGGACGCTGTTTGGATTAAAAACAGGGGGAGTCAAGAAGAGTTGCTTTCCAAGATTTTCCTGGGCGGTGAAATTTTGAAAAGGAGCGGCATCGTTGGCTGCCGTAGCGCGTCCTACGTCGAATTTGCTGTCGAAGGATTGGATGCTTCGAATAAAATTGGCCAAGGCATCCTGTATTCGCTGCTCCGTAACAGTGGGGCTCCCATAAGCGAGTTGAAACAATTCCTTGTAGTAGGCGATGCCATTGAGCTTGGTGAGTAGTGCCGCAAAGTTAGGTCGGCCGGTTTGGCCGCTGAAGCCTAATTCGGCATGGTCTTGAATAGGATCGGTCACTTGTGCTTCGAGGGTGGCAGCACGTTCGTCCCAGAAGAATTTGATCTCCTCTGCATAGCGCGTATTGATCAATCGCATGGAATGCCGTGTAGTCACGCCGGCTTGAACGCCAGAACTTGCTAGGGTAGTGTCACCAAAAGCCAAGGCCTGTTTGTGGCAGCTGGCGCAGGATATGCTGTTGTCTATACTTAGATTTTTGTCGTAAAAAAGCACTCTGCCCAAGGTAGCCTTTTCATCCGTGATGGGATTGTTGCCAGTGTTGTCCTTGCGAATGTAGTTAGGGACAGCCTGGTTAGCATAGTTCGGTAAAGCATTGGGATTAATTTTGTTACCAAACGTCTCCAATATTGCTTGATTTGCAAGTGGAGCTTCAGCTTCGGTTTCGGATTTAGGTTCACAAGAGGCCAATACCCCAATAAGTCCTACACAATACAGAAGGGTGATTTTTTTCATAGGGAGCTAGGCTAGCATGTGGAAGATTGATTTAGGTCTTAGACTTGGTTGGATCGAGTAAGTTTAATGCTTTCTCGAGAGATCCTCCTGTTAATTTTTCTGAAAGGAGTAGTTTAGCTCTCTTTTCTGCAAATTAATTCTTGAATTGTCGAAGAAGTCACTCCACCTTGAGTAGGGGGTGCATTATTGCGGAGGGATTTTTTTGACAAATCATTACGAAGATTTTCTGCAAGTCTTTGCCTTTACCGTTAATTTTCAAGTCCATTTTTTAACCACTCATGAATTTGCGGAACATCACATTAAAAAATTAACTAGTTTAGACCCAAACAACATTCCTATGCGCTCTTCTAAATCTTTACTCCTCGTTGCGGCGGTTTTGCTGCTTTCTTTTGCTGCCCAGGCACAGACCCCTCAATTTCCAATTGTAAAAGGATTTGGTGGGATCTATGAGATCCCTGATGCGACGGAGCGCCCGGATGGAACCTTAGAATACAAGATTTTGGTAGACCTGACATCCCCTTCAGAAGACCCCAAACAAATCTCTCGTTTTGTGGACAATGTAGCCCGTATGATGAATTTGCATGGGTTAGCAGGAGTTACCCAAGACCGAATCAAGGTCAAGGTGGTTTTGCATGGAGGAGGAATTTTCACCTTGCTCAACGATGAAAACTACAAGAAAAAATACGAGGTAGACAATCCCAACTTAGCTGTCTTTGAAGCCTTGGAGAAATCGGGTGCTGAAATCTTAGTTTGTGGGCAGTCCCTAATCGCAAGAAACCTAAAGACCGCAGATCTATGGCCTGGCGTAACTATCGCCCACTCAGCTTTGACCACGATTACTACCTATTCGATGAAGGGGTATATCGTATTGAAGTTCTAACAACTGGACAAGTCTGGATTTTTGGATTTTTTTTAGGAATTGGGCTTTTTCAAATCGGTAAATCTTTTGAAAAAACCTACCTTTATTCCTTCCTATAAACCCATCCTCTTTTTCCATGAGTGACGCTATCAAACACGAATGTGGAATAGCCCTAATCCGGCTCAGAAAACCTGTTCAATACTACATCGACACCTACGGAACGGCTGCATTCGCAGCAAATCGACTCTACGTGTTGATGCAAAAGCAGCTCAATAGAGGGCAGGATGGCGCAGGGGTAGCCAACATCAAAATCAACACCAAGCCAGGTACGCGCTACATTAGCCGGTACCGCTCGATCGAATCCTCTGCTGTCAACGATATTTTTGATAAAATCACCCGGAAATTTAAAAAAGCCAAAAAGCTTGGGGGTAAGAAAGCCCTGTCTGACGGGGAATGGCTTAAGGAAAACATGGCCTTCACTGGTGAGGTTTGGCTGGGTCACTTGCGCTACGGCACACACGGAGAGAATAGCATTGAAACGTGCCACCCTTTTCTGAAGCAAAACAATTGGAGAAGCCGCAACCTAGTGATGGCGGGGAATTTCAACATGACCAACAACGAAGAGCTTTTTGGTAAGCTCGTGGAGTTGGGGCAGCACCCAAAGGAAAAAACCGATACCGTCACCGTGATGGAGAAAATCGGACACTTTTTGGATGAGGAAAACCAACGCATTTTTGATCAATTCAAAGAGGAATTTTCCAACGAGGAATTGACCCATATCATTGAAGATAAACTGGATGTAGCACGGATCCTCCGTAGATCTTGTCGTGACTTTGATGGGGGCTATGCCATGGCAGGAATGATTGGCAATGGTTCAGCCTTTGTGGTGCGAGATCCCTCCGGCATTCGACCTGCATTTTACTATGCCGACGACGAGGTGATTGTGGTAGCATCCGAAAAGCCAGCCATCAAGTCGGCCTTTAACATTGACTTCAAGGCCATCAAAGAAATTAAGCCGGGACATGCAATCGTAATCAATAAGGACGGGTCCTACGCTGAAGAGGAGATTCTACCTGCTCGCGAGAAGAAATCCTGTTCCTTTGAGCGGATCTATTTTTCCAGGGGAACGGATCCAGGTATCTACCAGGAACGTAAAAATCTAGGCAAGGCGCTGATCCCTCAGATCCTGAAAGCCATCGATTTTGATTTGAAAAACACGGTGTTCTCCTACATTCCCAATACTGCCGAAACGGCCTTTTTGGGCATGATTGAAGGGCTCGATGAGTATTTGGTATCCAAACGGAAAGAAGTGCTCCTGGATGGGAAGCCGCATGTAGGTGACTTGGAAGAGTTGCTGAGCTTCCGGCCTCGAGTGGAGAAGTTGGTGAGTAAGGATGTGAAACTGCGCACCTTCATCACCAGTGATGCCGACAGGGATTCCATGGTGGCTAGCGTCTACGATACCACCTACGAGGTGATTCGGCCAGGCGTCGATACGCTGGTCGTGATTGACGACAGTATTGTACGGGGTACTACTTTGGAAAAGAGCATCCTTACCACACTTGACCGTCTCAATCCCAAGCGCATAGTCATTGTTTCTTCTGCGCCTCAAATCCGTTTCCCAGACTGCTACGGCATCGACATGTCGCGGATGAAAGAGTTTGTGGCCTTTCGAGCGGCTATCGAGTTGCTCAAGGACCGAGGGATGGAAAATGAACTAGATGCGATATATGCTCAATGTGTAGCACAACCGGATCACACCGAAAACTATGTCAAGCAGGTGTATGCTTCCTTTACGGAAGAGGAAATTTCCGACAAGGTGGCACAAATTGTAACCACCTCAGACATCAAAGCAGAAGTAAAGGTGATCTTTCAAACGGTCGATAACCTGCATCGCTGCATCCCTGAACACACAGGAGACTGGTACTTCACTGGAGACTATCCTACCACGGGAGGTACACGCGTAGTCAACAAGGCCTTTGTCAACTACATGGAAGGAAAGACCGTTCGGGCGTATTAAACTAGTATGATTATCCGCAATTGGTCCCGTTAGTAAATTTATTGCTGCCAACCCATGCGGATAATCGCTCACAGTCGGCAGTCAACGGTCCACAGCCCACTTAGGCGGCCCTCAAACCCTAGCTTTTCTTTGGTTGGAGTTTGAAGATGCGGGGATAATCACAAAAAATTTATTCTTTTAGTAGATAG
>JBEDEY010000230.1:0-3520 GCA_041175425.1 Bacteroidota bacterium
CTTGTTAAAAATTAAGGATCCACTCGGGCTTAATTTAATTTCAATCCAGTAGTTTTAACCGGCATTCGAGCGTGATTCGGATGCCGGTTATTTATTCAACCCCATTCTTCATGACTACATCTTTAAGAATCCTGTATTTTTTAAGTTTCAGCTTCTTTTTTGGAGTAAATGCATTGGCTCAAGTGACTACTGAGCCAGCTATTCCCAATTCTGGGGCACCCGTAAAAATTATTTATGATGCCTCAAAAGGGACTACAGGATTGAAGGATTGCAATTGTGATGTCTACATTCACATTGGAGCAGTGACAGCAGGTCCTGCATCCACCACCTGGAATATTGTGCCTTTTCAGTGGGGAACAGCTGCTTCTGCAGCCAAAATGACCAAAGTAACAGGTCAGCCAAACATTTACACGTACGAACTTACACCCAACTCCTTTTTTACCAACCCTAACAACTTCACCATTTACCGATTGGGACTTGTATTCCGAAATGCGGACGGAACCAAGGAAGGGAAGACCAGTTCCAATACCGATTTTTTCGTAGACCTTGCTCAAGGATTTGATGTCAAATTTACCGCCCCACAGGCATCTGGGGCCATATCCTTTGAGATAGGAGATCAATATACCTTCAAGGTCGAGGCAACAGAAGCGGCCAACCTTAGCTTGGAATTTGATGGGCTCAAGGTCGCTGAAGCAAGCAATGCCTTGGAACTCACCTACAACTACACTGCCAGCAAGGCAGGAAACTCTAAACTGACGGCTAAAGCTGTTAAAGGAACTACTCAGGATTCCCAAACCCTGGATATTGTTGTGTTTGCACCGTCCGAGGTGGCAGCCCTACCTGCTGGCGCAAAGCTAGGAATCAACTACCTCTCGACCACGGAAGTGATTTTGGCTCTTCAAGCTCCTGACAAAAGTATTGCTCATGTGATCGGGGACTTCAACGACTGGAAGGTACTTCCCGAATACCAACTCAAGAAAACTCCAGATGGCAAGATATTTTGGATTAAGTTGACGGGGCTCGTACCCCAAAAAGAATACATTTTTCAGTACCTCGTGGACGGGGACATCCGCATTGGCGATCCCTATGCCGACAAAGTATCCGATCCATTCAATGATCAAGAAATTATCTCCCAAAATCGCCACCCTGGCCTATTGCCTTATCCAAGCGGAAAGACAGAATTCCAAGCAACTTACCTCCAAACAGGACAAGTACCTTATGCATGGAAGAACACCAATTTCACAAAGCCCAAGCCGGAAGAATTGGTGATCTACGAACTGCTGGTTCGTGATTTTGACCAGAAAAGAACCTACCAAGCGGTCATCGATCGCTTGGATTACCTCAAGGAATTGGGGATCAATGCCATTGAACTGATGCCCGTAGGGGAGTTTGAAGGAAACTTATCTTGGGGATACAATCCCTCCTTTTTCTTTGCTCCCGACAAGTACTACGGCACAAAAAATGACTTGAAGCGCCTCATTGACGAAGCGCATGGCAAAGGCATTGCTGTGATTATGGACATGGTGCTCAACCATGCCTTTGGCCAGAATCCCATGGTACGACTCTACAACGATGGGGATTATGGGGCACCAACAGAAGACAACCCGTGGTTTAACCGAGTAGCCAAGCACCCCTTCAATGTGGGCTACGACTTTAATCACGAAAGTCCGTATACCAAGGCATTTGTGGATTCGGTCAACAATTACTGGCTCACCGAATACAAAGTAGATGGCTTCCGCTTTGACCTCTCCAAAGGATTTACACAGGTCAACTCAGGATCCAATGTGAACATTTGGTCCCAATACGATCCTACTCGCGTCAAAATTTGGAAGCACATTTACGACCGGATCAAGGCCAACCACCCAGATGCCTATGTGATCTTGGAGCACCTTTCAGTCAATGAAGAAGAGAAAGAGTTGGCCAACTATGGCATGCTTTTCTGGGGAAATATGAATGGAGCTTCTCGCAATCTTGCCAAAGGCAACAACGACAACATGGAGTGGGCCTATTTCAAAAACCGGCAATGGACCAAAAATGGGCTAATAGCCTACCAAGAATCCCACGATGAGGAACGGGTGTTTTGGGAAACGGTAAATTTTGGGGCATCTAGTCCACTCAATCTCAAAAGTGTCGATAATGCCGTGAATCGACACCAACTCATGACTGCTTTCTTCCTCGCCATTCCTGGGCCAAAAATGATCTGGCAGTTTGGGGAGTTTGGTTACGATCTCGAGCTCAACAACGATCGTTTGGGGATCAAACCTACCCGTTGGGAATACCTCAGCAATTCCGATCGACTTCGATTGTCGCAACTTTACAAGGAGATGTTGAAGCTCCGAGCCAAGTATCCCGTGTTCAACTTTCCAAGTAATGCAAACCTTAACCTGGGTTCTTCGCAAAAGACCATCCACTTACAGCACCCAGATCTGCAGGTGTTTCTGTTTGGCAACTTTGACCTAGTCACCCAAGGGAATCAATCCATCACTTTTCCCAAGACTGGGAAGTGGTACAACTATTTTACAGGTAAAGAATTAAACGTGACTTCGGCTCAGATGTCTTTTGGCCTTCGGCCGAATGAATTTTACTTGTTTACTGATAAGCCCTTGCCTTTGCCAGAGAAGGATATTCTTCAGGCCGATTTTATCACAAGCATTCCAGAAGAAGTGGATGAGGAGGGATTTGTAATCTATCCCAATCCTACTACTTCAAATGTCATGGTAGAATTGCCCAAGGAAATGACTGGAGCGCAGTACCGCGTACTCGATGTGACCGGAAGGGTGATTTTTGAGGGGAAAGGAAGTTCGGCACTGCCGATTTTAGAGCTTGAATTAGGTGGAATTCAACCAGGGATGTATATCTTTGAGGCATTTGATGCCAAGCGCGTCCTTCATAAGCGTTTTATCAAGCAGTAATCAAACCTAAGCACACTATGAAATTTAAACCTGGAGTAAAGTACGGAAATGAGCTTCGCGATTTATTGGCGTATGCCAAGGAAAATGAGTTTGCCTTGCCTGCAGTCAATGTAATTAACAGCAATTCAGTAAATGCTGTTTTGGAAACCGCCAAGAAGGTAAACTCACCTGTGATCATTCAGTTTTCGAATGGGGGAGCCCAGTTTTTTGCTGGCAAAGGATTGCCTAACGACAAGCAGCAAGCAAGCATCGCAGGAGGTATCTCTGGAGCACACCACGTGCACCAAATGGCAGAAGCTTATGGCGTGCCTGTAATTTTGCACACTGACCACGCTGCTTTGAAGTTGCTCCCATGGATTGATGGACTACTTGAGGCTGGTAAAGCCTACCACCAAGCCTACAAAAAACCTTTGTTTAGCTCGCACATGTTGGACCTTTCAGAGGAACCTTTACACGAGAACATTGAGATTTCTGCTTCCTACTTCCGAGAGTTTGTGAAATTGGACATGGCGATTGAGATTGAACTAGGCGTAACCGGCGGTGAAGAAGATGGTGTAGATAATTCCGATGTAGACTCATCCAAATTGTATACCCAGCCAGAGGAGGTT
>JBEDEY010000231.1:0-2861 GCA_041175425.1 Bacteroidota bacterium
AAATGGTGGTTTGTATGCTTTGGAAGGCTATTTTTCGCATAAGCCAAACTTCACTAAAATAATTGGGAAATCCATGTGCCCCTGCCAGACTTTAGGACTTGGCACATTTGTCGCAACCTGCTCCTGTCTTGGGTTTTTCGAAAAATTTACGAATGAGGTAGTAGCTAGCCCCAAGCACTGCGATGACGACTAGGAGTTGCTGTACCATGTTAGGAGAAAATTTGGAAGGTGATAAATGCCATGAGGTAGGCCAAAGCACTCATGTAAACGGTTTGAATAATTGGCCATTTCCAGCCTTTGGTTTCTCTTTTAACCACAGCCAAGGTACTCATGCATTGCATGGCAAACACATAAAATACAAGTAGGGAGTAGGAGGTGGCGGGAGTAAATGTTTTCTCTCCCGTGTTGGCATTCACCTGGGCAGCGAGTTTTTCCCGAATAGTCAAATCATCTTCTAGGTCGCCACCAATGCTGTAAATCGTAGCAATCGTAGAGATAAACACTTCTCGCGCTGCAAAGGAAGTGATGAGTGCGATCCCAATTTTCCAATCGTATCCCAAAGGCTGAATGGCAGGTTCAATCGCCCTTCCCATAATGCCAATGAATGAATTCTCAAGCAAAAGTGAATTGGTTTCTGCTTCAATCAATGCCACTTGTTCTGGACTAGTAGCCTGCTCTTGCTGAGCTGTTCCTTGCTGTCGAATCTCTTCCATGGTAGCAGGAGGCCCGTAAGATGCCAATACCCAAAGCACAATGGATATGGCCAAAATAACTTTACCCGCTTCAAAAACGAAGGTTTTAGACTTCTCGAACATGGTGATGCCCACATCTTTCCATCGTGGGATGCGATAGGAAGGGAGTTCGGTCATCAAGAAACTCTTCTCATCCGTTTTGAGGATGACTTTGAGTAAAAATGCAGTTCCCAAAACCCCCAGCACACCCAACACATAGAGGCTCAGTAGTGCGAGCGCTTGGAGATTGATAAATCCGAATACCTGTTCATTGGGAACACTCAACCCGATCAAGATGATATATACAGGTAGCCTTGCGGAGCAACTCATCAGTGGAGTGACCAAAATGGTAATCATTTTTTCCTTCCAATTGGAAATGTTTCGAGCAGCCATGACCCCAGGAATCGCGCATGCAACCCCAGATACTAAGGGAACGATGCTTTTGCCATGAAGTCCAAATGGACGCATCCAGCGATCTAGGAGAAAAACTACCCGTGACATGTAGCCTGTATCTTCCAAAATGGCCAAGAAACCAAATAATAAGGCGATCTGTGGGATGAAAATTACCACTCCACCAATCCCCGGAACAACCCCTTCGGCTAGCAAGCGCGTGAGTGGTCCATCCGGAAAAGTGGCTAAAATACCACCACTGACATCGGCAAAGAACCCATCAATCCAATCCATGGGGTAGGAAGCCCAAGAAAAAAGTGTTTGGAAGATTAATAGCAATACCCCAATAAATACCAGGTACCCAAAGAAGGGGTGCAACACCACTTTATCGAGGGATGACTTGGCTTTTGGAGATGATTTTTTTGTCAAAGCCTTCGTCAACAAATCGGTAATCTTCTTGTAGCGAATCTTGGTTTCCTCTAGCTGAACTTCTTCCAGGTTGAATTTATTTTCTTCAAGTACCTGGGCCAACCAACCACGTTTTTCTTCTGAAATAGACTTATCCTTGGCGCCAAAACGAATCATTTGATACGCTTGGTAATGGTTTTCAAGTTCGAATTTCTCTTTGACAAGGTCGAGAATGGAAGGAGAAACTACCTTCAAAATATCCACAAACTGGGGAGCCTTCGCAAAATTTCGTTGCTGAATGAGTTCCTTGATTTGCTCGAGACCTTTTTGGTTCCGAGCATCTGTTTGAAGAATGGGTACACCAAGTTGTTTGAATAATTCGTAGCTCCGAATCTCAATATTTTTGGCCGTGGCCAAGTCTGCCATATTCAACAGAATCGTCAGGTTGACGCCCAAATCAATTAATTGGGTAGCTAAAAATAATCCTCTGGATAGTTGCGTGGAGTCAATCACCATCAAAACGTAATCAGGCCGCTTTTCTAGCTCTGGATTATTCAAAACACGGTGTGCAATGATCTCGTCTTCGGAATTGGGAAAAAGGCTGTAGGTGCCTGGGAGATCGAGTATCTCAAACTGCTCTCCCTCAATCTGTAAAGTCCCTGTTTTCTTATCTACCGTCACCCCGGGGTAATTGCCGATTTTCTGATTCAGGCCAGTGAGGTAATTGAATATGGTAGACTTACCCACATTGGGGTTGCCAATGATTGCTATCCTTGGGGTGCTCTCTTTCGTAGATTGATCTTTTGCAGCCATGGTCAGGAGATCAATTCGATTCGAATCAATGCTGCTTCATTTTTCCGCAAGGCTAGCAGTGTTTCCTCCAACTGGAAAGCCAAAGGGCCTCCCGAAGGGGCTCTGTGCTGTAGTGTCAGTTGTTTTCCTGGAAGAAATCCCAATTCCATTAAATTGATTTTTAAGGGAGAGGAGGTGATTTCCACTATTCTTCCAGATTGATTGAGTGTGAGTTGGTCTGCAGTCATGAAGGGATTCGAACCATTCCTCAAAAGTAGTGGTATTTGGAATGAATCTAAAGAAAAATAAGGAAGAAATTTTAGGTGATTATCCGCAAGTAGGTCATTGGGGTATTCAGACAGTTAAGCATTGCGGATAATCGCTAATGGTCGGCAGTCCACGGTCCACAGCTCACTTAAATGACCTCCAAACTTTATTTTTTGTTACTTGAAATAAAACCGATAAACCTAAAATTTTAAACCGTTTACGTGAGTTTGAATTGCAAGCAGTAACTGGAGGACTTAAAAAGTTCCTTTGACC
>JBEDEY010000232.1:0-5296 GCA_041175425.1 Bacteroidota bacterium
CACTCGGTTAGGACTGAGTGGCTGTGGAAATACGCCCTTGGTCTTGCCCTTGGCAATTTCTTTCCCATTGATTTGCAAGGAAAGGGTACCGTCGGCCACTAAAGTAGCATCGACAACAAACTGCGTAGTGGGAAGGCCTTTTTTGGAACTGAGTAGGGTAAGTTTACCCTCTTGAGCAACCGCAAAATGGAGGGCATCTTGGTAAATGTAAAGACTATAGCCATTTGTGTTGTTTCCTTGCGCCATCAACACACCTTCCAATGGGTTATCACCCTTGGATAGTATCATGCGAACACCTATTTCCTTGCCCGTCACATCAGGCGGAAATAAAATACTATTGCGCTGATCGAGAGGGTATTGTTCGGCCACCAAACTTCTGCTGATTCGATCTTGTAGTGGGAGAGGAGTTTCACCTGAAGCTTGAATCGCCGCTTTTGCATCTCGCTTCGCAAATTCGGATGGATGGGTCAAGACCGCTGCAAATATGGCTTGCGGTAAGAATGGATCTGCGCCATTCTCTTCCAACTTGGCTTCTTCCATCAATTTCTTGCCTGCTTCAAGCGAGGAAGGCATTTCAGAAAGCGCCAAAAATGCTTCTTTACGGGTATGCAAATCTGCATCGCGCAACAAATTGCTGCTTAGGATTGCTTTGGAAGAAGCTTCATTTCGAGGAAGTACACGAAGTGCATTTTTGCGTACTGCAGCAGATGGATGGCTGAGTGCTTTCACTACGGCATCGGTTGCTTCTTGATTTTTTCCAGACAATTCACCCAAACCATGCAGTGCCCACAAGGCATTGATTGCAGGGCCGTTGATGCCCACCTTATCTTGGGATTGATTGCCAATAAGGGAATATAGGTCCTTAAGAATTGATTTTTCTTTTCGCTCAACGATCAAACGCTGTGCAGTCATTCTCCAGAACAGGTTGTCACTTTTCAGTGCTTCAATAAGTTTAGCAGGTTTTGCATCTTTCAAATCGAATGTTTTCGCATCCTTGCCTCCCTTGTAACTAATTCTATAGATACGGCCATTCTTGCTGTCCCGAAGTGGGTTGATGTAGGCATTCCCTGCACCATTTTCAAAACCGCGAGGGGTAGGGTTGTGCTGAATGATAAAATCATACCAGTCGGCCACCCAAAGGGCTCCATCTGGGCCTACCTCTGCATGAACTGGGGAAAACCATTCGTCAGAGCTGGCTAAGATATTGAAGCCATTTTTCTCTTTGTAGCTTGATCCATCTGGATTGATAACGGCCTTGTGCAACACGCGTCCGGTAGGTTCTGCTACAAAAGCTATGCGGTTCCAATAGGATTCAGGGAAACTTCTTGCGGTGTAAAAATTATGTCCTGCAGCAGCAGTATAGCCTCCAAACCAATCCACCTGACGAAGGAAAGGAGTGAGGTGAGGCATGTCGTAGTGGCTATCGATGCCATGAACCGTATTGGCTGATCCTTGGAAAATTGGGCGCTTCAGGTAGTTGTTGGCCATGGAGAAATAGACGCTATGTTGTCCATTGGCAGTAGAAAGGAAGGTTTCAAAATCTTCCGTAAAGCCCAATCCCCAAGTATTGTTGGAAGAATTACCAAGATATTCTAGGCTACTTGCATCAGGTGCAAAACGATACACTCCCTGTCCAAAGGAATGAGTCTTGCCACCCACTTCTCCGTTGAAGCCTGAGTAACCTAGTACACCCCAAATTTTGTTGTCAAAGCCATATTTCAAATTGGAAGGACCAGCATGGGTGTCGCTTTTGCCCCAACCCGTAATCACAACTTCTCTTACATCGGCTACATCATCACCATTGGTGTCTTTCAAGAAAATAAAATCAGGAGCCATGGAGATCAAAATACCGCCATTGACTGCCATAATGGAGGTCGGGATATTCAATTTATCTGCAAAAACAGTGACTTTATCGGCTTTGCCATCCCCATCAGTGTCTTCAAGTATTTTGATTTTGTCGTTACCACCTTCTGTGCGAACCTCATTTGGATAATCTACTGTTTCGATCACATACAATCTTCCTCGCTCGTCCCAAGCCATGGCCATAGGATTGATGATCATGGGTTCACTGGCAAACAATTCCATTTCAAATTCGATAGGAAGCTGCACCAATTTCATGCTTTCCTCTGGGGAAAGTGGCAACTGAAAGCGAGGTGCAGGATCTCTTTTTTCGTAGTTGGGAATTTCTGCATCTCGGAATTGAGGGGTAGGAATTTTGTAGTCAGCAAGTAGTTTATTGACTTGGTCGCCCACAGCCCAAAGGATACCATTGGCTAATAATTCATGAAATTCGGGCTGCTTCCAGGTTTCCTCGTTGTGGCCATAAGCAGTGTAAAACACACGACCTTCACCTTCATTACGGATCCAGGTGTATGGTTCTTTTTTATCTCCTTCTTGCCGCTCCATCAAGACCTGAATGTCAGGATTAATTTGGCTGTGAACGTAGGTTTCATCCCAAGTTTCAAACTCACTGACTCCTTGTAAGATAGGATGTGTAGGTTCAAGTAATTTTGTAGTAAATCTTCCCGTGCCATGCGTACTAAATTGTCCACCTACAGCTTGTACATACCAGTCCGAATTTCTAAAGCAAAAAGAAGCACTATGAAGTGGAATCAAGGCCTTTCCTCCTTGAACAAAAGACTTGAGCGCTGCTTCTTGTGAAGGAGAAATCGAATCATGGTTAGCATAGATCAACAACCCATCGTAGTTCTGCAGCACCTCTTCACGAAGATCTTCTGGATCGGCGGTGTAGGTGAGGTTGATTCCTTTTTGGAATAGGGGAGTTGAGATGTGCATCATCAACTTTTCGGATGGATGGTGATCACTTTCGTGACCCAAGACCAAAATTTCTACCCGGCGAGGTTCCGTCATAGATAGAAAGGCATTCTTTTTTCCACATGAAGTAAGGAAAACAACAAGTAGAAGCGAAAAAACACCCAAGGGTTTCCAAATCGAGTTAAGGTTCATGGTGGGTTTTGGTTAATTGTAAACTTGAATAAGTATTAAATATAGATTCTTTTGCAAGGGATTCAATCTTTAAGTGACACTACTTAAAATCATCCTAAACTACTGATATAAAGAAAGCTATCAAAATGGATAGGCTTGTAAATCAATTTTCCATAACCAGGGTAGAATAAAATAAACCATAAGCGTGAGCAGAATAATGGATATGATATTTAGCCAGAGTCCTGCTTTGACCATGTCTTTTATCTTCAGGTAACCCGGACCAAATACAACTGCATTGGGTGGAGTAGCCACGGGAAGCATAAAGGCGCAACTGGCAGCAAGCGTTGCTCCAACCATCAAGCCAAAGGGATGAACATCCAATTTGATGGCTACGGAGGCTAAAATCGGCAAAAGCATAGAAGCAGTGGCTACATTGGATGTTACTTCGGTGAGGAAGTTAACTGCAGCAACGATGATCAGCAATAAAACGAAGAAACTTACCCCTTCGATCAAACTTAAATGTTGACCTATCCAATTGGCAAGCCCTGTCTCTTTAAATCCTTCAGCCAATGCAAGTCCTCCTCCAAAAAGAATCAAAACGCCCCAGGGAATCTGTTCTGCCGTATTCCAATCCAATATTCTCCCTTTTGGTTCAGTTTTTCCAGAAGAGGGTAGGAGGAGGAGGAGCATGACGCCAAGTAAGGCGATAATCGTATCATCTAAGGCAGGTAGCAGTGGGGCCAACAAGAAGCTGCGGGTAATCCAAGAGAAGCAAACGAGTCCAAATACCGATAAGACGATTTTCTCTTCGTAGGTGATTTTACCCAAAGACACAATCTGGTCTTGGATAACTGATTTTGCTTCTGTTAGGTTGAACTTTTTTGGAAGCGGATTGCCATAGTTCACCAAATAAAACCATGCAATAGCGAGTAGAACCACCGAAAAAGGAAATGCAAACAGCATCCATTCGTTAAAATCGATGGTGTAGTTGTATAGCTTTTCAACTACTGCACGCAGCACATTATTGGTCGGGGTACCAATTAAGGTTGCCATACCTCCAATGGAAGCAGCATAGGCGATGCCCAACAGGATATTTTTAGCCAAATGAGTAGAAAGAATTCCATTTTCATCTCCCAAATGGTTCTTGAATTGCCCAATTACAGCCAATCCGATAGGAAGCATCATCAAGGCTGTAGCAGAATTGGATATCCACATAGAAAGGAATCCTGTGGCCAACATGAATCCAAGTACAATTCGGCGTAAATCTGTTCCTAATAAATTTATTATGTTAAGTGCGATACGCTTGTGTAGGTTCCATTTTTCAATAGAAGTAGCTAACAAAAATCCTCCCATATACAGCAATACCGTTGGATCCATGTAATTATTTGAAACTTGTTTTAGGTTTAATACGCCGGACAGTGGTAAAACCATCAAAGGAAGTAAGGCCGTGCCCGCAATGGGAACTGCATCTGTAATCCACCAGATTGCCATCCATAAAGTTAAGCCAAGCATCAATTTTCCTTCAGGAGCTAATCCAGGTGTTTCTACCAAATAATAGAGTAGGAAAAAAGCAAGTGGTCCAAGGAGCCGGCCCACGTTAGGAAACCAAGTATTCATAGGGAAAGAAGTTCGGAGAATTGAATGATTTAAACAGGAGGTATTCTACGGCAGGTTAAATTCAGTGGTTTAAGGAAGTATGGTCGGATGATATCTGAGCGATTGAAAGGGGGTGGTATTCTTCCAATAGCCAAAGGATTAGATTGGGGATTTGTATTAAAGTAGAATTGAATTCAAATTATATTTAACATAATATAAATTATACAACAATTAAACTATCAAATTGGCTCAATTAAGCTATTCCCTTGATTTCAATACCCCCACATAATAATCAGGATCCACTGCGAACTCTTTTACAGTTCCTTCTAGTTTCTGCCAGGAGGTTTTGGGTTGAAGTCTTTTGATATTTCCATCCAACGTTACATCCACCGGCATATCAAAATCTTTCACTGCGCTTATCCATCGGTAATGCAAAGCGCCGTCTTGTTGGTAATATTCCAAGATGGGAATGCGAGCATCACGCAAGTACTGGTCAAACACCTTTCCCAAATTCAATCCCATCTGATTGGAGATGTAGGATTCCACCTGGGCTGTAGTCACTGTTTGGTGGTAAAATTTTTCATTCAAGCCACGAAGGATCTGTCTCCATTTCTCATCGTCTTGCAAGATTTGACGAAGCATGTTCAAAAGATTGCCTCCCTTGTAGTACATGTCCCCAGATCCGCGCTGGTTGACTCCATAATCTCCAATAATGGGCTTATCGTTCACGATATTCATTCGTGTGCCCCGCACA
>JBEDEY010000233.1:0-2546 GCA_041175425.1 Bacteroidota bacterium
ATTCTAAAGGTCTTCAAAATGTATCCCAGTTGACAAGATACTCCACTGGAGCAGGTAGAACACCTAATCCAAATCTTCGTCCTGAATCCATTGACTTCTTGAATATCGAGTACTTGGGCCACATTGGAAATGGAGGTTTGGGATGGGATATCAATGCCTTCGGATACCTCATTGATAATGCGGTAGCCTCCTCTACCAGAAATGGGATAAGACAAAACATCAACATTGGAAAATACCGTACCACTGGTTTGATGTCAGGGTTTTATTACAAACCAAAATCTCGAGATTGGAACATTCAGGCGAATCACACGTACTTTTTTCCACAATTGATTAAAGCTGCAGAAGATTCTGGAATAGAAGTACCTGTGCGCTTGGGAGATATTGCAAGCCACCGAGTTAACCTATCTCTTACCAAGCAAACTCACATGGGGATTTTGAGTAATGTGTTGAATTTGCGAGCTAATTATGTAAGCGAGCGTCCAATAGGTAAAAATACTACCTCATCCAAAAACATTGGCTTAGATGGTAAAGGTAGCCCTATTCCTGAGTACCTCATCCTTCATGGAAATGTAGGTTTCAAACTAAAAACGCTTCCTATGCTTCGCTTGGATGTAAGTGTCGAAAATATTTTGAATAAGAACCTTCTGGATGGTGGTAACCCTGAATACTACCATCCGGGACCAAGAGAAGCTTCTGGAACATTTAATATGCCAGGTGCTGTAGCAGGTGCAGCTTACGGAGATTTAAGTCAGCCCTACATTCCACAGAGACCACGTTTCTTCTTGGTCCGGTTGACTTATTCACTATAAGCGTTTATGGCAAAATCTAAAAGTTCCTTTTTCCTTTTTGGAATGATCTTGCTATCCCTGGCGCTAGGGATATTCGTGTCGTATCTTTTACTTTTTGCCAATGCACTCTTCATTAGCGAAATCGGCACATCCCAGCTACCCATGGCCTACCTGATCTCAGGAATAGGGGGCTTGTTTATTACGTGGTTGTTCAATAAATATGAAAAGAAATGGGGTTTTTCTAAAGCCGCAACCTTTTTCAGTGTAATCATCGCGGTGCTAATATTTCTCATCTGGTATGCGTATGTACAAAATTTTTACACCTACTATGTGGTGTTTTTTTCCTATGCGATGTATTGGATTTCTGTCAATTTCACCGGCCTCGTTTTCTGGAAAATTCCAAGCAATATTTTCAACCTAGAGGAAAATAAAAAATACAACGGGATCATCAGCTCGGGTGAAGGGATTTCTGCCATCATTTCCTATTTGTCGGTGCCATTATTGCTTTCCCTTGATTTCTTTACCCGAGATAAATTCTTACTTATTTCCTTTTTTGGAATTTTATCCTTCGCTGGAATTACCTTTTTACTAAGTAGAGGAATTGTAGCTAAGGCAGCTCCAGAAAGAAAAAGTGAAGCCAAAGAATCAGGGACGAGCGATCAGAAAAAGCTGACCAAGGAACCTTATTTTAAGCTCATTTTCTTGTCTGTACTATTGGCGGTGGTCATCCAATTGGTGATTGATTTTTGCTTGATGGAGGTTTCCGCCAACCGGATGTCTGATCCACTCGAACTAGCAAAATACTTCTCATTCATATTTGGTGGAATGCGAGTGATTGAATTACTTCTCAAATCCTTTGTATCCAAGTTTCTGATCAAAGAATATGGTGTATTTATCAGTTTAACGACCATGATATTCGCCTTAAGTTTTACTACGATCGTGGGCATTTCCTCTTATTTTACAGGTTCCCTAGGCTTGATTCTTATCGTGGCTTCGCTCGGCAAAGTTTTTGAACGATCCTTGTACCGTTCGTTGCATGCGCCGACGATTAACCTACTTTACCAGGCTTATCCTATGGCCAAGCGCTCTCTTACCCAGAATTATGCGGATGGTTTTGGCAAAACCGCAGGACAGTTTGTAGCTGCTTTATTGATTCTAGGGATTGGAGCCATCGAAGATTTCGAAATAAAAGTTCTATTTACGCTAATTCTCGTGCTGGTGGTTTTAGTGGTTTGGTTAATTGTTTCCAAAAAATTGATCTTCTTTTACAAATTGGAACTATCCAATATTCTTAAATCACTGAATGCCTCTGTTAAAAGCACACCCAATACAGCTGTAGCAGATCTCCATGAGGCTACTAACCAAGAAACTGAAACCTCTTCTATACTTGATCCCGTTTTGGTTATTCAGCAGAAAACAGATCAACTTTTTGCGCTTGAAAAGGCCTATACTTCAGGAGATTTTAATTTGGCTACAAGCCTAACCCAAGAAGATTCCAACGCTTTAGCACTGCTTGCAGAAGGCATTATTTCGGATCTTCATACGCTCAACAGTACACAACTTAGCAAGTACCATGAGCAGCTTGTTGCAAAGAAGGAAGGGAACGGAAGACCAAGCAAACTGCTTGAATTACTCGATCTTTTGGTTCATACGACTAGTATTCAAAAGAATGTCCACTTTAATTTTTATAGTTCCCAGAAAAAATTGAAAGGAGTGGATTTTCTCTATTCTTCCGTGATTCAACACATGGTTAAGATG
>JBEDEY010000234.1:0-5687 GCA_041175425.1 Bacteroidota bacterium
AAATCTGGCGATCTAGGAACTAACTGTAACTAATCTATGAAAGAAATATTTAAACTTTTACTAATTGGCTGTTGCTTATGCTTGGGGCATTTGGAAGGATTTGCTCAAAATAAGGGGCAACTAGCCGCCAATGAACTTGATTTGGTGAGGGAGTTTTTGCTTAAAAACCTCAAGGCAGATGTCCGGGATACTTCGATGATGAAATACTCCAGTTACGTCATCGAGCTCGTGATTGGGGATTCGGTATCTATTCATTATCCCTTTGAAGTTTCAACTCACATTGCTCAACGAAAAACTCGACTAGAGCTAAAACTGAAAGAGTTTTTAATTGAGAATAAATGGGATTTCAGTTCTACTACCCTATTTGTTTTTCCAGTCATTCAAGTCTGGAAGGACAAACAAGAGCGAATCGATAATCTGGAAGAAGTCTTGGAAAAGATCTACGGAAATGGGCTGATTTACATGAACTCCTCTTTCAAGCTAAGGTTAGAATCACCAATTCTCATAAAGGTGTTTGAAAGAGAAGTTTAATTCATTTGCACATGATTAAGCTACTAAATCATTCAATTCTAATACTATCTTCCATCATCTTTTTCAGCTGTGCCTCAAGAGAAGAGCAGGAGATCAAGGAGTTGATGAATGCCGTATTCGAATGGGAACTCAGCCAAGGCGAAGAAGTCATCGTGTTTGCAGAAGCGGAGGAGAATTGGCAAATCCCTTGGCTTGATTCCTGTACGGCCGAAGGGTTGCTGAGTTTGGAAAGTAACTTTCGTCCTAAAGTCTCTTTCAAGGATGTTTTTACAGAAGAAGACGCAGAAAAGATTTGCAGGGAAGGGAAGCAAGCTTTCCAATTCCAACAGGATGTGTTTCCGGTGGGAGTAAAAGTCTCTTCTGAAAAGGGGCGGTACGACAGTTTGTCAAAAGCTTTTTATACTGCTATAGGTGCGCCGGAAAGAATCGAACTTGATAGGAAATTGAAGAAATACATGAGCTATAAGACGATTTCTAAACCAGTGTTTTTACAAGATTACCAATATGCGTTCTTATACATGGCCGAAGAAGGATCTCATCTTTCTGTGTTCAAAAAGGAAAATGGTAAATGGGTTCATTACTTTACCAGTACCATGATCCTGGTTTAAGAGGATAAGATGAGTAAAAAGTTGAAGCTGGCTGTGAGTATATTATTGGATTTGGCTTGTACTTTCAAACAGTAGCCAAACTTGCTACCTCAACGTTTTTCCTAGCTTCCATTTCAGGTAAGTAAATGCATAAAAAACCTCCCAAATGGCTTTGGGAGGTTTACTATGGGTGGACTGTGGTCTGTAGACCGTTGACAAAAAATTACTTCTTCATGCCCATGTAATCCACTACAAAGTAGCTCATCACGCGTACGCCCAACACGAATCCACTTTCGTCCAGGTAGAAATCTGGAGTGTGGTGCGAAGGGGTTTTGGTCGGATCTCCACCTTTTTTCATGCCGCCTAAGCCGATAAAAAGACCTGGCTTCTCGCGCTGGTAGAAGCTGAAGTCTTCTGCTCCCGTTACTGGAGGGTTGACCTGTACATTGGCCTTGCCTGCAGCAGCTTCTAGCGTGGAAACCATCTTAGCTGTCAAGGCAGGGTCATTGACTGTAGAAGGATAAAGTTTGGTGATATTCACTTCTGCTCGCGCGCCTGCACTCTCCGCGATGTTGGTTGCGATCTCGGTGATGCGTCGGTGTACCAGGTCTTGCTGCTGATCTCCAAAGGTGCGGATCGTACCGATCATCTCTACTTTTTCAGGAATAATGTTGTGGCGAATACCTCCATGAATGGCTCCAACGGTCACTACCGCTGGATTTTGAGTCACGTTGACGCTACGGGAAAGGATGGTTTGTAGGCCTGTGACGATCTGTGAAGCAGTGACAATGGGATCTACCCCAGACCAAGGGGATGCGCCATGTGCCTGGGTTCCGTGCACGATGATTTCCAAGTTGTCCACTGCCGCCTGCGCTGGGCCGGAGCGGTAGCCAATTTTCCCTACTTCAGTTTGTGCAGAAATGTGAAGGCCAAAGATGGCGTCCACGTCTTTCATCACGCCTTCGGCCACCATTTGCTTGGCACCCCAGGAGGTAACGCCTGGAACATAAATTCCTTCTTCGGCAGGCTGAAAGATAAATTTAACGGAGCCTTCTAGCTGTGCTTTCATGCCGGCAAGTACCTCAGCTACGCCCATCAAGATGGCCACGTGGCTATCGTGTCCGCAGGCATGCATCACACCGGTTTGCTGTCCGTTGTAGGTGGCAGTGACCTTGGATTTGAAAGGTAAGTCCACGCGCTCGGTCACAGGAAGCGCATCCATGTCGGCACGAAGGGCGACCATCGGTCCTGGTTTGCCTCCACGCAAAATACCAACTACCCCAGTGGTGGCTACGCCTTCTTGCACTTCAATGCCCAAGGCACGCAAGTGGTCCGCTACCTTTTTGGCTGTACGGGTTTCTTCGTTGCCTAGCTCAGGATGCTGGTGGATGTCGCGTCTCCAGTCGATGACTTTGGTTTCAATAGCTGCAGCCTGCTGGTCAATGCTGGGGCGAAGTTTGCTCTGCGCAAATGCCGTGCTGCTCAGCAGTAGAAGGGGAAGGATTAATTTTTTCATAGGATGTGTTGAGAAGGTATTCGTCTAGATGGTTCTTAAATTAAATTCAGGAGCTGTAAATTCCATGAATTTTTGGATAAAGCCTAGAATTGGAGAACTTTTTGGTTGGAATTGGCTTTAATACGTAAACTTAACTCTTTATGGAATTGAATCAGAAGCTGGCTGTGGTCACCGGCGTAAGCAAAGGGCTGGGACTTGAAGTGGTCAAATTGCTACTTGACAATGGCGCCGTCGTGGCGGGCTGGGGAAGAAACCAACCTTCCTTCACACACCCCAATTTTCATTTTTTCTCCTGTGATGTGGCGGACGAGACGCAAGTCGAACAAGCCTACCATGCCACCGTTGACCGCCTTGGTGCGGACATCCGTATTCTGATCAACAATGCCGGATTTGGAGTTGCCGGACCGCTAGAAACCATGAGTTCGGCAGATTGGAAATCCATGTTTGATACCAACGTCCACGGGATATTTTACGTGACCAAACGCATCATTCCTGCGATGAAACAAGCCGATGAAGGGCACATCATCAACGTGGCTTCCATCGCCGGGCTCAATGGGGTCGCCAATTTTGCGGGCTATGTGGGCACCAAACATGCCGTCCGTGGCATCTCCCATTCCCTTTACATGGAGCTTCGTGACTTTGGGATCAAAGTGTCGACGATCTATCCGGGATCCATTCAGACGAACTTCTTTGATGCCATTCCTGGGATGGATGCACACGAACACATGATGCAGCCTGCCGATGTGGCCTTGACGATTGTACAAACCCTAGAGACCCATCACAACTACTTTGTGGTCGATGTAGAGTGCCGTCCACTCCGTCCAAAAGGAAAAAAATAGAATAGGATTATCCGCAATCATGCCAGTAGCTCAGCATAGCTATTTAAAAACTGCGGATAATCGCTGACAGACCACGGTCAACGGTCCACAGCTCACTTAATTGAACCTCAAACCTTTTTTTCTCAGGTTAGTGGTGAAAAAGCGGATAATCAGAAAATAGCATACCTGAAAAATCAGCCTTGTCGTTCTAAGGGCATTCTGTATTTTTGTAGGTACTCGATGTATTGAATCGCCCCAACGCATGTCTCTCCAGGTTTCTCAGCTCAGCAAACGATATGGTGCTCAAAAAGCACTAGATGACCTGAGCTTTTCGGCAAGTCCTGGGCGGATTTTGGGGTTTTTGGGTCCCAATGGTGCAGGGAAGTCCACGACAATGAAAATCATCACGGGCTACCTGGCTGCTGATTCGGGAACGGTATCGGTCTTGGGAGAAAATGCCTTGGCCAATCCCAAAAAATTGGCTGCTCAAATTGGGTACCTACCCGAAAATAACCCCTTGTATTTGGATAGCTATGTTCGTGAGTTTTTGGAATTTTCTGGCGGTATCTATGGCATGAAATCTGCCGATATTCGCTGCCGCACGGAGGAGATGATTCGCAAAACAGGCCTTCAAGGCGAGCAGCACAAGAAAATCGGACAGCTCTCCAAAGGCTATCGACAGCGGGTGGGCATAGCGCGCGCACTTTTGCATGATCCCGCGCTGGTCATATTGGATGAGCCTACAACAGGCTTGGATCCCAATCAGCTGGTTGATATCCGCAACTTGATCCTAGAGGTAGCTGAGAATAAAACCCTCATTTTCTCCACCCACATCATGCAAGAGGTGGAGGCAGTTTGCCAGGATGTGGTCATTATTAATCAAGGTAAAATCCGATCTGCAGGTTCTCTTGCAGACTTGAAGTCTGCCACTAGCCAAGTGACCTTGATACTAGAAACAGAAGAGCCGCTCGACCTATCCTGGTTTGAAGGGATCGGAGTACCTAGCTTTGGAGGTAAGGGAACTCAGGAACTGGTGCTACTGACCAAGGATGCAGGGGAAGCTCGAAAGGCGATTTTGCAGGTGGTAAGCCAGCGGGGACTTAGCCTGATTCGCCTCGACCAAGGCGCTAAAAATCTAGAAACCCTTTTCAGAGAAATCACCCAAGGCCAATGAAAAGTTTGTTTCTCAAGGAAATCACGGCCTTTTTCGGCAGCTTGACCGGTTACTTGGTACTGGTCTTGTTTTTAGTAGCCATCGGCTTGCTGGTTTGGGTGTTTCCCGAAAGTTCAGTGCTCGATTATGGCTATGCTGACTTGGAATCTTTATTTCTTTACACTCCTTATGTGTTTACTTTTTTGATCCCGGCGATCTCCATGCGCAGCTTAGCTGAGGAGCGGCGGGCGGGCACCTGGGAACTCTTGCAGACGTCCCCGCTTAGTTTGACTCAAATTGTACTTGCCAAGTACCTGGCCTTGCTCGTACTTGTTTTCATGGCGATCCTACCCACCTTGGGCTATGCCTATTCCATTTCCCTGTTGGGTAATCCTCCGGGCAACTTGGATTGGGCAGGGTTTTTTGGGAGTTGGCTGGGGCTGCTGATGATTGGTGCCACGTTTGCCGCTGTAGGCTTATTTGCGAGTTCCTTGACCTCCCAACAGGTGGTGGCCTTTGTTCTTGGAGTCTTTCTTTGCTTCCTCTTGTATTTTGGGTTAACTGCTTTGGCAGGGATGGTTTCGGGGGATTGGGCCTATTGGATAGAGGAACTCAGCCTGAGCTACCATTACAACAGCTTGAGTAGAGGCGTAATTGACAGTAGAGATATCTTTTTTCTCCTAGGGATGATTTGGGTATTTCTGGGTGCAACGGTTTTGATTTTGAAGAAAAAATGAACCGATTGAGCTCCCATCGGCTATTTTCACTTGCAGCGCTGTTGCTCGGCGTCCTGGTCTTGGTAGGCCTTGCTCAAACGGTCCGTTTTCGAATTGACCTGACCGAAGAAAAGCGCTATTCCCTGCATCCATCCACCCTAAAGTTGTTGGAAGGAATAGACCGACCTTTGCATGTGGATATTTTATTGACTGGGGAGGATCTTCCAGGAGGGATGCGAAGATTACAAAAATCCATCGAGGAGACCGTACGTACCTTCAATGCGTATTCGGCAGAGCCCATCACAGTGTCTTATTTTGACCCCTTGGAAGTGACTGACTCTTTGAAGGAGGACTTTATTTATACGC
>JBEDEY010000235.1:0-10649 GCA_041175425.1 Bacteroidota bacterium
GCAATATTTTTAAAAATCTTTGCTTTATTCGTAATTGCAGACGATTGCAAGGTGTTAATATATAAAAATTCAGCAGGATGAAAAAGGGGAGACAGGTTACGATGAAGGAAATCGCCAAGAAGCTTGGCGTGTCCGTATCTACTGTTTCAAGAGCACTTCAGGACTCTCCCGAACTGCATGCCGAGACGAAACGTAAAATCGTGGAAGCGGCGAAGGAGATGAACTACCGGCCCAACTTGCTCGCACAAAGTTTGCGTATCAGCAGGTCCAAGACCCTAGGTGTAATCGTTCCCGAAATCACCTCCCACTTTTTTGCTTCCTGCATCAGCGGCATCCAAGACATTGCCAACACCCGTGGCTACAATGTGATGATCTGCCAAAGCAATGAGTTGCTCAGCCAAGAAAAAGCGAATATCCAAACCTTAGTTTCCAGCCAAGTGGACGGCCTTTTGATCTCCCTAAGCAGAGAAACCAATACCTACGAACACCTTTACGAGCTCTACGATCGAGAGATCAACTTCCTCCTGTTTGACCGAGTACAGGAAGATATTCCCGTCTCCAAGGTTACTTTCAATGACGTGAGTGGCGCCTACCAAGTCGTCAAACACTTGTTGGAAAACGGTTCCCGCCGGATCGTCTACGTATCTGGTCCCGAAGACCTCTACATTTCAAAGAAAAGAAAAGAAGGCTATCTCCGTGCCCTGGCTGAATTTGGCGTTGCTGAGGATCCTTCCCTCGTACTAATTTCCGACCTCACCCTTGAAGGCAACCTACGGGTAGCACAACAGGTCCTTCAAATGGACCCTCGTCCAGAAGCTGTTTTTTGCATGATCGATCCAGTAGCTGTAGATGTCCTGACCGAATGGAAAAAATCAGGAATCCGCATTCCTGAGGACATTGCTCTAGCTGGATTTACAGACAATCCCACTGCCGCAGTGGTGGAGCCCCCCTTGACTACGGTATCCCAGCCTGGATACGAGATGGGCAAACTTGCCGTCAGCCACTTATTGGATCAATTGGATGGCTTAGCCTCCGAAGACCCCATTTCGATCGTGTTGGACACCACTCTGGTAGTGCGTAAATCTTCCCAGCATTTTCCCAGTAAAAAATAAGTCGCTTGATTGCCCTCCCATCACGGCCTTGCAGATGAAATCAAAAATCACAGCCTGCTTTACGGAGCTATTTACAACTGACCCCTTGGTGGTATTTGCTCCCGGCAGAATTAATCTAATCGGAGAGCATACCGACTACCAGGAAGGATTCGTTTTTCCTGCAGCAGTTCAGCAAGGAATATGGGTTGGAATTTCAAAAAATGAATTGGAGATCTGCCGCCTATATTCTTTGGATTTTGATCAAGAATTTAGTTTCGAACTCGATCACCTGGCTCCGAAAAAAGGACATTGGGCGACTTATGTGATGGGGGTCTGTACTCTTTTTAAACAAGCTGGTTATCCAGTTGCAGGATTTGATCTGGTAATCGGCGGCAACCTACCTCTAGGTGCAGGCCTCTCCTCTTCTGCCGCACTTTCCATTGCAGTGGGAATGGGAATTTCAGAAGCTTTTGGCTTTGATGTTCCCAAAAAAGACCTCGCTCGTTATGCCCAGAAAGCAGAGCAACTTTTTGCGGGGGTCAATTGCGGCATCATGGATCCCTATGCTTCGGTCTTCGGGCAAGAAGGCAAGGCCATGCTGCTGGACTGCCGCAGCCAAACCCATACCTACTTCCCTCTTTTCTTGGGAGAATACAAATTGGTACTCCTCCACTCAAAGGTATCCCATTCCCTCGCGGCAAGCGCCTACAACCAGCGGAGAGCAGCTTGCGAGGAGAGTGTTTCCATACTCAAAGGGACTTATCCTGAACTGTGTAGCCTCCGAGATCTTGCCCTGGCGGATCTACCTGAGGTCAAGTCCTTGTTGCCTGCAGCCCTTTTTCCTAAAGCAAAGCATGTCATCAGCGAATGCAGCCGCGTAGGTGAAGCTGCTGAGGCCCTAACTCGACAGGATTTGGTTCGTGTTGGTCAACTACTCCAGGCTTCACACCAAAGTTTGAGTCAAGATTTCGAGGTCAGCTGTGCTGAACTGGATTTTCTTGCCAAAGAAGTCAACGGCATGGAAGGTGTTTTGGGAGCACGGATGATGGGTGGAGGTTTTGGAGGTTGTCTTCTCGGCCTTGTGAAAGCAAGTTTCTGGGAATTCATTCAGGAAAAAATCACCACTTCTTACCAAAAGGAATTTCAATTGACCCCTGATTTTATAGAAGTTGCTCCAGGAGGTGGCGCACAAAAAATCTAAATCGCTGCGTTCATCGACAAAATCAACCGCTTGATCCATTATCTCTCCTAATATGAGTGAGTTACCCTAGTTAACTTATTCTTTTTTGTTATTTTCGACAAATTAATTCAACCCCTATGAAGTACCCAAAAAACCTACGAAGCCTAGTACTACTGCTCGTTCTCTTTGGAGCAGTGCTTTCCTCTTGCTCTAAAAAGCGTGAGGGCAATCCTAAAGTGCTCGTGTTTAGCAAAACAGCGGGCTATTACCACGAATCCATCCCTAAAGGCATCGCTGCCATCCAAAAATTGGGAACTGAAAATGGATTTGATGTGGACACCACAAGTAATGCAGAACTATTCAACGAAGAAAACCTAGCACAATATGCAACGGTAATCTTCTTGAGTACCACTGGCGATGTGTTGAACCACTACCAAGAGGCCGACTTTGAGCGATACATTCAGTCTGGCGGAGGTTTTGTGGGTATCCACGCTGCCGCAGATACCGAATACGGTTGGGGCTGGTACGGACGTCTCGTAGGGGGATACTTTGCAGACCATCCGGGGATCAACGATCCTCATCCGAATGTTCAACCAGGCAAGGTGACCAAAACAGGAGAGAAACATCCTTCTACAGATGCACTTCCGGATAGCTGGACTCGTACAGACGAGTGGTACAGCTACAAAAAAATGAACCCAAACACCAAAAAACTTCTCCTACTAGACGAAACTTCCTACCAAGGCGGACTAGATATGGGCGAGCACCCGATCGCTTGGTACCATGATTTTGATGGAGGTAGAGCATTCTACACAGGTGGTGGACATACCAACGAATCTTACGAAGAAGCTGATTTCTTGAAGCACCTTTTGGCAGGTATTCAGTACACGATTGGAGAAAATTTAGAACTAGACTACGACGAGGCTAAATCTTTGCGAACTCCTGAGGAAAACCGCTTTACAAAAACTACCCTTTCCATGGGCCAGTTTACCGAGCCTACAGAAATGACCATCCTTCCAAACTTGGAAATTCTTGTTGCTCAGCGAAGAGGAGAAATTTTACAGTACAACCAAGCTACTGGCGAACTCAAAGAAATTGCCAAACTGGATGTGTATTGGAAGACAGAAGTGCAGGGAGTCAATGCAGAAGAAGGATTGATGGGACTTCAAAAAGACCCGAACTACGCCACCAACAACTGGGTGTATGCCTTTTATGCCCCTACAGGCGATAAGGAAATCAACCGACTTTCCCGATTCAAGTACAAAGACGGCAAGTGGGACATGGCTTCCGAGCAAATCATTTTGGAACTCTATTCTCAGCGTAACATTTGCTGCCATACCGGTGGATCCATTGCTTTTGATAAGGATGGAAACCTATTCCTATCCACAGGAGACAACTCCACTCCTTTCAACCAACCGGACTCCAAATTCACCCTTAATGGCTATGCCCCAGTGGATGGCCGTGAAGGCAACAAGCAGTGGGATGCACGCAGAAGTTCAGGCAACGCCAACGACCTAAGAGGAAAAATCCTTCGCATCAAGGTTGCTGAAGATGGTACTTACACTGTTCCAGAAGGCAACTTGTATCCAAAAGGTACCGAAGGCACACGTCCTGAAATCTACGCACAAGGTCTTCGCAACCCTTACCGTATCTCAGTGGATCAGAAAAACAGCTTCCTCTATTGGGGAGAAGTAGGTCCAGATGCCAACAACGATTCTTTGGACATCAAAGGCCCAAGAGGTTATGATGAAGTCAACCAAGCTCGAAAGGCAGGACACTTCGGATGGCCTTACGTCATTGGAAATAATTTTGCCTACAAAGAATTCAATTACGAAACTGGCGAATCAGGTTCAGCTTTTGATACGGCTGGTCCGGTCAACAATTCACCAAACAACACCGGGATGAAGAAACTCCCTGCTGTGGAGCCTGCTTTCATCTGGTACCCTTATGCGGCCTCGCCTGAATTCCCACAATTGGGTACGGGTGGTAGAAATGCCATGGCTGGTCCAGTATACTACTCGGACATGTATCCTTCCGACACACGCATGCCGGACTATTACAACGGCAAGCTATTCATCTACGATTGGATCAGAGGTTGGATCAAAGTGGTGACTATGCAAGAAAATGGAGACTTCGACAAGATGGAACCATTCATGGGAGGCACCAAGTTTAACGCCATGATGGACATGGAAATGGGCCCTGATGGTAAAATCTACATCCTAGAATATGGCAATGGCTGGTTTGCAAAAAACCCAGACGCTGGTCTATTCCGAATTGATTACAATGGTGGCAACCGTGCCCCTGTAGTGACCGAAGTAAAAGTGGATAAAACCTCTGGCAAAAATCCACTTCAAGTGACTGTTACAGCAACGGCTTCAGACCCTGAAAACGATGCGCTCACTTACACTTGGGATCTTGGTGCTGGAGTGACTAAGACAACTACAGAACCGACTCTCACGCATTCCTTCACTAAGACTGGGGAATTTGAAATTCAGGTGACTGCTGCAGACCCAGCTGGATTGACTGGCAAAGGTCCATTGGTAGCCGTTTATTCTGGAAATGTAGCGCCTCAGGTAAGCATCTCCGTGGTAGGCAACCAATCCTTCTACTTCCCTGGTAAAAAAGTGAACTATACCGTAGCTGTGAGCGACGAAGATCACCCAGAAGCATCTTCAGACATGAGTAGCTTGTATGTGGCAGCAGATTACCTACAGGGCATTGACCAGGCAGAAGCTGATATGGGACACAAAATCATGAGTGAAGCCATGACAGGCAAAGCCTTGGTGCAGTCTCTTACTTGTAAGACTTGCCATAAGGAAAATGAAAAATCCATAGGTCCTGCTTACACCGAAGTAGCCAAGAAATACCGCGAGCGTAACCGCGATTACCTTGTCAACAAAATCAAAAATGGTGGCGGAGGCGTATGGGGAGAAACAGCTATGCCTGCTAACCCAGACCTGAAAAATTCTGAGGTCAACGCATTGGTTACCTACATCCTGTCTTTGAGACAAGAAACCAAGCCTAGCCTGGGTGCAAAAGGAAGCCTGGATCCTACCTTGGGTAACCCAGCCTCTCCAACTGGATCTTTGGTGATTTCGGCTTCATATACTGACAAAGGCGGAGCAAACATCAAGCCCCTCACCGGTTCTAGCTCTTTGGTTTTGAGTCCAAATAGCATCAATCTGGAACAAGCGGGAGGCTTCTCTGGCATTGCCAAGATGGTGTATGACGGCAAGACCTTGTTGACAGTTCCAAATACAAAAGGACATTTCTCACTTCCAGCCTTGGATGTAACAGGTATTGGATCCGTTACGTTGATGACTGCTTCCCAGCAACCCATCACCGTTCCAGTAGACTTTGAAATCCGTTTGGATAGCCCAACAGGTGAAGTCATTGGAAAAGGAACCCATGCACCAAGCCAAGGAATGAAATTACCAAACATGCCTATCCTAATGCATCAGGCAAACTTGAGCTTGACAAGTGCAGGAGATGGCAAGAAGCACACCTTGTATTTTGTGAGTGATGCCAAAGGAGCGGATTTAGGCACCTTCATCATCATGGGTATTACCTTCAACGCGAAGTAAGCAGAAGACTATAATTAGCACACAAAAAAACCACTCCAGGATATTCGGAGTGGTTTTTTTGTGTTTTTGTAACTGAATAAACTTCTAGTTACAAACAGAGGTGGCCGGTCGCCAGATTACTTTTTGATTTGTTACATCATTGATCGATACATTAGTGATCACATTTCCCTCACAATCCAGGATTTGAGGCACTGATTTGCAAAATGGGCAGCAATTCAGAAAAGTAAAGACAGTTGCTCCCTTGTAAGTTCCTTGGACAAGGTAGAAGTAGTCTACCAAATTCAATTCTTGGGTGCTTTTAATTCCCTCCTTTAGCCAGGGCAAATCTTCTATAGGGTTGGCTACACCACAATTTTTTGGGCTCTCCGGCTCCTGACAAGAAAACAGGAGCGCTAAAACTAAAACAGGTAAGATCCGAGTCATGAATTGGAATCAATGGATAGCAAAGCAACGAATATTCAATTCGAAACGCTACACAACCTCTTTAGAAATTTGAATTGGAAGTAGTGATATCAGGTTTGGAAGCTGAATATCCTTCAAGTAGCTTTTACTAGCATTCGGTCAGCTGTTGACGATTATCCGCCAACAACACCTTCCTTGATTACAAAACGGCGAATTGCGGATGATCAACCTTCTTTACTTCATGGGAGAAAAAGGAAGTGGCGTAAAAAATACCGCATCGATTTTCTCGATGATCTTCCCTGAAGCCTCAGAAGCATCGCGCACACGAATCCATTCGGGATCCGCCACAAATCGTCCAAAGGCAGCATTGAATTCTTCCTTGGACTGATGACCGATCAAGTAGACCAACTTGGGTTGCAAACCGTCTTTTTCCACTGTAATCCAATAGGGATAGTTCGATAGACCCTGCTTTTCAAATAAGGCTTGGGTATGGTCTCGGAAACGAGCTTGTATGGCGTCCAACCTTCCAGGTAACAAATGATAGGTGCGTAGTTGAAAAATGCCGCTTGGTCGAGGGGTTTTGGCGGAATTGAGGTCCTTGGCCCATACCATAAATACCTGATCTACTTTTTGGACGATAGGACCATTCGCTTCAGAAGCCTCGGCAACCGCCTTCCATTCGGGATCATTTGCAAAATTACCCCAACGAATATCCCGTTCTGTGGCTGAGGGATATCCCAATATAAAGGTCAGCTTCTTTTGGGGTTCTTCCTCGGAAAGAAAGTAGGCCACATTTTCAATTCCATGTTTGGTAAAAAGTGCGCGTGTATGATTCTGAAAGCGCTGGATCAGGTCAGGCATCTTACCATCGTGTACCGTGTAGGTGCGCATTTCAAAATAGGAACTGGTAACCTGTTGTGCTTTCAATGAAACGCTTGTGGCAACGAAAAGAAGGAGTAGGAGAAAGATTCGCATGGGAAAATTCGGTTAGGAAAAGAGTTGAAGAAGGATTGAATTAGCTTTTTTTCCAAGCTCGGTACAGTGCTGGACTTAGGACAAGCGCAATGGTGAGTAACCCGAAGGTTTCTCGATTTTCCTCCATCTGTGGAGTTTTCATGGTCAAATCTTTTTGTGCCCATTCGGCAGCAATCCAATCCCCTACACCACCTGGAAAGAAATAGACAGCACCTAGGAGGCATGTAATCACAACTAGCGTCAAAGGAACTTTTGGAAAGATTCCTCGAATCGCAAATAAGGAAAAAATAATTGCCACGGCATAAATGCTCACCCAAACTTCTGGATCAGGGTCATTAAACTGCCAGTAGGCAAATAAAGAAAAAAGAAGGACCCAAAGGCCATAGAAATAAGAGATTGGCTTCATACTTAGTATTGAACAAAGAGATAGAAATCTACGGAAAATCTAAGATTAATCCATCTTTACTTGCTTGGCTGGTCTCCCACCTATTTTTTCGGAAAGATTAAATCTACTTATTTGGGAAATTTTTCACCGATACCGCATGGTTCAACTCTGTCTTTCCCAATCCAATGCTGATCTCGAGGGGATTTTGACCCTTCAACGAGAAAACCTACTGACCATCCTCTCTGAGGAAGAAAAGGCAACTCAAGGCTTTGTCACTATACCACATACCCTGGACCAATTGGAGACCATGCACAGCATTGCCCCTCATGTACTAGCCAAAGAAAATGAGCAGGTGGTAGGCTATGTCTTGGCGATGACCTTAGCCTCGAGAAGTGTGGTTCCTATGATGTCTTCACTTTTTGACAACTTTGATGAGTTGGAGTTGGCAGGCAAAAAAGTAAGCTCCTACCGCCCTATGGTCGTGGGGCAGGTATGTGTAGGAAAAACCCAACGCGGAAACGGCTTGTTTGACAAACTGTATACGGCCTATCGGGAACAATATGCCTCCACCCATGATTTCGCGATTACCTCCATTGCCTTGAGCAACTACCGGTCCATGGCTGCCCACCAACGCATTGGCTTCAAGGTCATCCATACCTTTGAGGACAGCATTCAGCCCTGGTCGATTGTCTATTGGGATTGGAATTCCAAATTCCCGCAGTAGACTTAACACGCTATTCTAGTTGGGTTCAAGTAGTAGGAAGTGAAACCCTCCTCAATCCAATTGCCGAAAGATGGGATTGGGCCGATGGGCTTTTTGCATGATGCCTTCGAGTTCTTTCACGCGAGAAGGATGATCTAAGGCCACATTAGTTCGTTCCTCAGGATCATTTGCCAGATCAAACAATTCCAGGGTGGTCTTTGAGGCATCTTGAACTTGATACTTGACCAATTTCCAATCCCCTTTGCGCAACGCTTGCCTTCCACCAGATTCGTGAAATTCCCAATACAGGTGATCGGGAAGCTGCTGCTGTCCCGTATCCAATAAAGTGGGTAAGAAAGAAATTCCATCGATACCTTCGGGGCTGGCAGCGCCAATCGCATCTGCTAGGGTGGGAAGCCAATCCCAAAAAGCAGCTACGTGGCTGGACTGACTTCCGGCTTTGATTTTCCCCGGCCAATGGGCGACCAATGGCACATGAATACCTCCTTCGTAGAGATCTCGTTTAAATCCCCTAAATGGGCCATTGCTATCGAAAAACAAAGGATCAGCCCCTCCTTCCCGATGCGCCCCATTGTCTGAGGTAAAAATCACAAGGGTATTTTCGGAAAGGCCCAAGGCTTCCAATTTGCTGATGATGTCACCTACATAGCGATCAATTCGTGCCACCATCGATGCAAAAGTAGCTCGGGGATAGGGTTGAGACTGATAACCGGGAATGACCATTTCTGGGCCATAATCCCCTCCCGGAGGAGCGGTATGCAGGGCTTCCTCCCCAAATTTTGTCCTGTAGTACAGAAAGGTCTCGTCCTCAGGTACCGCCAGTTCTGCATGAGGCATCACCAGAGGTAGAAATAAGAAAAAGGGTTGATCCTGGTTGGCCTCAATAAATTCCAAACTCTTCTGATGGATGAGGTCTGGTGCAAAGGTAGTTTTGGTAGACCAGTCATTTCCGGGTAGCGGCACCTGCTGCTGATTTTCCCAGAGGTAGGCAGGATAGTAGCGGTGCGCATAGCGCTGGCAGTTGTAACCAAAAAAATGCTCGAATCCTTGGTTTGAAGGATCTCCCGTCGTCCCTACAAAGCCCAAGCCCCACTTGCCAAAGGCGGCGGTACGGTAGCCTGCTTCCTGGAAAATTTCCCCTATGGTAAACAGGGTATCAGGCATCGGGTACTGTCCTTCGGGCTGAATTTCAAAATTTCCCCGAATAGGGGTATGGCCGGTATGCAAACCGGTGAGCAGCGTAGATCGGGAAGGTGCACACACGGGAGCACCTGAGTAGTGTTGAGAAAAGCGCATCCCTTGGGAAGCTAGTCGATCGAGTGCAGGGGTTTGGATGTATTGCTGCCCCAAAAACCCTAGATCCCCATAGCCGAGGTCATCCGCAAGGATAAAAATGACATTGGGAGGTGTTGGGGTATTTTCTCCAGTGTTTTCCTTGACTTGAAAGGAAGAGAGCAAGAAGCTACAGGCAAGCAGGCACAGGTAAAGGGCTGATAATCTCATGCCCTAAACTACACGAAAAACGTCTAAAAACAGAAACGGGAAGCATTTCTTGCGAAAGCTTCCCGTTTGGTCGACAGATTCCCGTAGTTCACTGCCTCCCTCAAGCTACAGTTTAAGACTTTTCCCAGTTGCCCAGGTCCAAATCATCGAATGAAGCCGCCCTTACGGACTTGTCCTGTTTTGTTAGATTTCCATTCCATTTCTGTGGTTACCCCTTTCAAACACTTGTAGGCAAGTGTTCCTTCATGGCGGAACTCCCGGAGTTACCTTGACGGTAGACTCCCAGGCCGATCTAGTAGCACTTCTGCGGTTACCCGTTGCAAACTACCTCAATTAAGTGGCAGTCCCTTTGTGCCCGATGTTTGTACAAACTTTCCCGAAAGAAGATCTGTGCTGATTAATCCATTTTTAGCAATTCTGGGGTTGCCCCTCTCAATCCAGAAATTTCTTTCTTGATCCTTCTTGCTTGGAACTTTGATTCCTTCCGAAGAAGTCCTCAAATTCGAGCCCATCGTTTTTCGGCATTTCTGCAGTTTCCTGTCTCAGAGACTTACCCGAAGGCTGGCCCCCCTTTATGCCCGATCTCAAACTTTCAATCAATGAACCGAAATCTTACTTTCGGTCTTTTTTCTCTTACTTGATGAATTAAAGTTGGCTGAATAAAAAAAATAATCCAACTATTTTTCTAAAAAGTTCCCCACAATTTTTACCATGAAATAGCCTGTAAACGAACAAGTTATCCACCTTTTTCTAGGCGTTTATCCACCGAAGAACTGGATTAAAACAGCTAACTCCCTACAGGCACTCC
>JBEDEY010000236.1:0-4859 GCA_041175425.1 Bacteroidota bacterium
TTCTCGAATTGCCCGATCAAAAAATTCATGCCGTAGTCGAAACCCTAGGTTGATCACCCCTGCAATTTTTCCCGCTTCATCCATTTCCATTCGAAAGGAAACTTTCCCAAGACGGTGCTCCCAATAGAAACAATGCACTCCGGCCACTGCTTCTGGACGAACGATCCCATAGGTTTGGTACTCAATCGCAAAGAACTTGGCGGAATTAAACCAAACCCCTGGTTGATAGGAAACCGGCTTGTTGCAAAAATTATACGCCAAGGTCTCCCCATGCATCCTTCCGGTATACCAGACTTGTTCCAAAGTCCGTCGTCCTGGCCCAGGCGGCTGTTCAAACTCCGCACAATCACCAATGGCGTACACGTCAGGCACCGAACTCTCAAAATACGCATTGACTTTCACTCCTTTTCCAATTGCCAAAGGAGTGTTAGTTAGAAAGCCCACATTTGGAGTCACTCCAGTAGCTATTCCTACAAATTCGCAGGGGATTTCCTCCCCTGTCGTCGTAACCACTGCACGAACGCTTCCCTGTTCGTCGGATAAGATTTCCTTCAGTTCTGTTTGAAGACGCAAATCAATGGAATTTGCTGAGATATGTTTTTGCACCAAGTCTGCTTCCTGCTCAGGAAGTACTTGCTCCCAAAATCTACTCTCCCGAACCAAGAAGGTAACAGGAATTTTCTTGTAGGTCAGCATCTCAGCCATCTCAATTCCAATCAATCCCCCACCTACAATCACTGCGCGTTGAATGGGTTTGCTCGTGGTAGCCTCCATGGTTTCCAAGTCTTGCTTGGTATACAGTCCTTGAACTCCCTTCAGGTCCTGACCTGGCCAACCAAAAAAAGCCGGCTTGGAACCCATGGCCAAGACCAAAATATCATAGGTTAAGGTTTCCCCAGAGGCAAAACCCAGGGTTTTGGTTTCAATGTCTAGGGTCTTCACCCACCCTTGCAGAAGATCAATCCGATTTTTTTTCCAAAAATGCGGTTCGTAGGGCTGCGTATGCTCCCATTTCATTTGCCCCATGTACACATACATAAGGGCTGTACGCGAGAAAAAGTAAGGAGATTCTCCAGAAATGACCGTGATCCGCGCTTGGTCATCCCCTTTTCGCAGGTGTCTTGCGAACGTGATGCCCGAAATGCCATTTCCAATAATCACAAAGTGACGAGAACCCATGCGCTAAATTTGAACCTAAACTTACCCAAAAATTAAGCTTACTCGTTTAAATTCCAATTGTATTCCATAAAAGTGATGCGTGCATTGGGCGACAACTTCACTTTAGCATAGCGGTTCAAAAATTCAATAAGTGTACCTTTTTTGGTGAAATCGCCTTTAAACCAGGAGAAAATGGAGGAAAGCTGGGCCGATTGACTGGAAATTTTATTTCGGGTGGGATCATTGATAAAGGTAGTTGTCACCCGCGTCAATTGATTCTCGAGGTTGGCTGCCACGAACGCTTCATTCAATAACGGTGGACAGGATACCGAAGCACAGTTGATCGCAAAATGAATCCGTGGTTCCTCAAATTCCTTCCGCAAGATGCTGTGCTCCACCTCATCCAAACTCATTTCTACCCCAGCAATTTTAAAAAACTTGTAGTGCCAAACGTCCTTAATGAGCGGAATTTTAATCCTTGGGCCTAAATCTCGAATACTTTTGGTGGGATAAAAATCTACAATAAGCTTTACCGTAAAGGCATTGTATACATTGATCCAATAGGCTAACTGCTCGTTTTTTGACCAAGTTTTGCGGTCAGGCGCATTTTCAGAAAGAAGTTTGAGGTACTTTTCCAATTTCGGTTTCTCGCGGATAAAGCCTTTGTAATCCACTTGCCCATTGGGTTTCACATTGGATTTGAGCAGCTCATTCCACAGCTGGTGGCTGGGTGGTGTGCTTCCAGCCATACCCACCACTGGGCTTTGACATGAAAACAGGATCAAAAGAAGGAATAAGAAGGAAAATCGAGAATTAGAATTCATGGAACGTCAAGGGGTAAAATTGAGGGTGAGGTGAAACTAGGCGGCTTCAGTATACTTTTTCGCCTTTGGTGAGCCAAATACTCCAGGGCTTGGAATAGGTGTGCACTTGAAGTGTAGGCTTTCCGTTTGCGAAAACAGGGCGGCCTTCATTGACCCAGTGAAGGATTCCACCATAGAGGTTGTATACTTTTTTAAATCCAGCCTTCTGAAGTGTTTTTCCAATTTCCTCCGACCGTGCGCCAACCGTGCAATAAATGAGTACTGGTTTGTTTTTATCCAGTTCAGCGACTGACTTCAACGAAAAGGTCTCGTGTCCAACCCATTTGGCTGATTGCAAATGACTAACTTGAAACTCCCCTTTTTCTCGGGCATCAAGCACCTGATAGCTTTTCAAATCGGTGATTTGTTCAGGCTTGACTACTGGAAAACTGGAATCATACAAGCCCTTCAAGAGGGTTTGGTAGGGCAAAGACTGACCAGTGGCGTATTGCAATCCCAAGAATAGGAAGCACAAAAAAAAGGAAAGTCTAATTCGTGTCATGGAAACAAATTTAATCAACTAACTCTAGTTAACCCGCTGAAGTTCTGCCTAAGCATAAAAATCTGATAGTCGGACCAATCCTTTTTTGTCTTTAATGCTAATTCTTTTTCCCTCCAGTTCGATTAAACCCTCTTTTTTAAATTCAGATAAAAGTCGAATTACCGATTCAGTAGCGGTACCTATCATTCCTGCCAGTTCTTCTCGGGTAAGAATTAGATCAATTCGCTGGTTTCCGCCACCATCGACCCCATAGCTGTTTGCCAACTGCAATAGCAATAAGGCAAGTCGCTCGCGAATGCTTTTTTGAGATGCATCCGTCAACTTTTCTTCCATGATTCCAAGTTCATGGCAGAGTTGCTTGGTAATCCGTTTAAAAAATTCGGTATTCTTCATCAATGAACCCAAAAACGCATCTTTAGGAATGAAGCAAATTTTGGCATCCTTGATGATTGTTGCTGAGTTACTGTAATTCTCCTCTCCTAATAGCGCATAATAGCCCAAAAAATCTCCTCGCTTAGCCAAGTATAAAATCTGCTCCTTCCCATTTGAAGCAGTTTTGTAAACCTTTATCACCCCTTCATTGACACAAAAAATACCGAGCGGCTTCGTGCCTTCGTAATACAAGATCTGCCCTTTCCGATGAGAAATTAAATTTTTCGCATCTGAAATGGAACACAACTGAGTCTCAGGGAGGGAAGAAAAAAGAGAATACTTCCGAGATCCACAAAGTTCGCAAGGAGTATTAGGACTGCTTACTTGCATAGGATTACTACGTATTAAAATGAAAAACCTAAAAAAAATCAATTCAAATTCCAATCAAGGAATAGGCGGCAAGGTAGATTGCTGAAGGTATATTCCTTCCGCTTCCACATACCCCATAAAAACATGCTTTTTGCCGTTACTTAATCCAATAAACGGACACTTTAAGGTTTGGTTGTAGGTAATCGCTTGAGAGAGTACTTTTTGATTAATTTCTACCTCAGGCGCTTTGCACTCAATTAAAAAATACGGTAACCCCTGCCTGTCAAAAACCAATAAATCAGTCCGCTTTTGCAGGCCATTGTAAACCAAACCCCGCTCCGCACTTACCAGGCCTTTGGGAAAAGTCTGGCTTGTTATCAAAAAATGAATCCAATGTTGTCGAACCCATTCCTCAGGGGTCAACAGAATGTTTTTTTTCCGCAGTACATCAAAAACAAAAACCTGATCTCCATCCCTTGTGAGTTGAGGGACAATTGCAGGCAGATTCAATTCAGGGAGCGTAATCACAAATCAGCAAATGGGCTAAAGCACAAAATAACCCTTTTTCAACTAAACTTCTAGCTAATCCTTCCCTGCCTTTTCTTCTAGGGGTTCAAAACTCAAATAAGGCGTAATTTTTTCCACCCAATCCAACTTAAAAATCTTAATTCCCAATAGCTCGGTAGCTGTTTGATATCCTCCATGCTGCAAACGGTAAGCCACAATCACCTTGGCCTCCTGGTAACTGATGTACGGATGGGAGGACAATTCCTCCACTGTAGCACGATTGATGGATAGCTTGCGAATGGGTGCAGCATCAAAATCAAAATATTCCCAAATCAAGGGAATGACTTCCGGCTTGAGCCCATAAACTTCATTCAGCTGGGTTATCTGAATAAACCCACCCAAGTTCTCGCGATGTTTGATGATCCTTCCTGCAGTCAATGCCCCAATGCCTGGCACAATCTGCAAAACCACAGAATCTGTTTCCGAGAAGGGCAATCGCTGAATACGGGCAGAAACCTTAGTCGAATGGGATCGAGTGATTGTATCTTGATTATTGAAGGTTGGTAGTGGGGAAACCGAAAGTTGAAACCCTGCCTGCTCCAGACTATCCACTTCATGCAGGTACTGCCGGTAAATTTCGGAGGCCTTTTGATTTTTGGCCCAAGCAATTACCTGAGATGCTGCTACCAAGGCGAGTAAAAAGGGAATCAACAGCAAAAATCCTCGAGATTCCTTTGCTGAAAATCCAAGATGGGTCTTGAACCAAAAAATAAGCTGTTGCCGCATGGAAAGAAGTTGAAAAAGTATCTGAACTGAAGTTAGTAGTTCTAATCCTTCTAACCAAATGGAAGTCAACCCAGCCAATCCAATATTATTTAGATTGATTTTAAATTAGAGAAGTCTTATACGAAAGAAACTTTTGAGGCAGCTTCAACTGTTAAATTTGCAGCCTTAGTTCGCCCAAATGCAGACCAAATTTAGAGTCGTTAGTTTATACCAACGAAGTGCCCCCGTAAACATTAGGGAGTTAATTTATTTTGATTAATTTGCTATTTAACGTATTTTTCACAAACTCAAATAATTTTTTA
>JBEDEY010000237.1:0-2751 GCA_041175425.1 Bacteroidota bacterium
TTACTGGAGCTAGTGCTACCTGCTTTTGAGCAGTGGGTGGATACGAAAAGTGCTAAAGTAGTTACTAGTTTGTTTAAGGGCAGTGAGCAAAAACCTGAAATCTTGCTCTTGATTCAACATGCAAGCAAGAAAGTAAAGAAAGCCATTGAAGAGGAGGAAAAGAAAGAAGAGGAGCCAAAAGTTGTGGAGCTGGAAGAGGTGGACCTCGGGGAGGGTGTGACCATCTATAATGCAGGAATGGTACTCTGTTGGCCTTTTTTTGGTAGATTTTTTTCCGCGCTTGGTATGGTGGAGCAGGGAAAATTTAAGGGGCAGCAAGCAGAAGAAAGAGCGGTTCAGTTGCTTCAGTACCTGGCTACAGGATTGACCTCTTTCGAAGAATGGGATTTGAGTTTGAATAAGGTGCTATGCGGAGTTTCTTTGAATACCCCCATTTCGCCTAACCTAGAATTAACGGTAGAGGAGGAGGAACTTGTGAGAAAATTGATCAATGGTACTATATTTAATTGGGAAAAAATGCGTGGTACAAGACTGGAGACTTTCAGGGAGACCTTTTTTATGCGGGAGGCAATCCTTTATGAAAAAGATAACCGTTGGGAGTTGATCGTTGAGCGGAAAGCCTACGATGTGCTGATGGATACCATGACTTGGAACATTTCCATGATTAATTTAAGCTGGATGAAGAAAAGATTGAACGTTCAATGGAAGTAAAAAATAGTACTGAAAGGTTAATACAGCCCATTTTGGAGGATCTAGTCTGGTTAGAATCCATTCTTGACCTACGAATGAGTGCTTATTTTGAGGAGGAAAGTCCTGATTTTATTTTTCCAGCCCCTCCCATCTGGTCGGGTGAAAGTAACCCTTATACGGATTTTGTAACTAAGTATAAGTTAGATGTTAAGGAGCGTGTGATTCTGTTGATGAGCATGGTTCCTTTGCTTAGTCCCCAATCGTTTGATTGCTTTTTCATTCAAAATAAATCCATTGGAAGACCCTTTTCAGAATTTGGTGGCGTAGAAGCGAAATCTCATAAAGGTTTTATACCTACAGTTGAGACGGTCAATTTTGTATTGAACGGGAAGGATTTATTGAAAAGGCTAGATTTATACAAGGTCTTTTCCGAGGAGCATTTCTTTTCCAAGCGTCAGGTGCTTTCATTGAAAAAAAACTCGGAAAACGAATCTTTTTGGTCCAATAGCCTTCAGATTAATGAAGATTTTTTTTACCACCTGATTTCTGGAGAGAAGATTTCCCCCAAATTTTCTTCTCAATTTCCAGCCAAAGAGCTTACTACGCAATTGCAGATTGATGACCTAGTCCTCAACAAGCAATTAATGGATGAATTGGGTTTGATTCTAAATTGGATCAAGTTCAGGGATGAAATTAAGGCTTCAGAGAAGCTTCGAAAGAGTTTTAGAACAGGCTATCGGGCATTATTTTATGGACCTCCTGGTACAGGAAAGTCCCTCACGGCGGCCATTCTTGGAAAAAACAATGATCTGCCAGTTTACCGAATCGATTTGTCCCAGGTAGTTTCAAAGTATATCGGCGAAACGGAAAAAAACCTTTCCAGGCTTTTGGATGTAGCAGAGCACAAAAACTGGGTGTTGTTTTTTGACGAGGCGGATTCACTTTTCTCCAAGCGAACCGAAATCAATGATTCGAAAGATAAATATGCCAACCAGGGAACATCCTACCTATTGCAGCGATTGGAAGAGTACGATGGCTTGGTGATTTTGGCGACAAACTTGCGTCCTAATATCGATCGAGCCTTTGTCAGACGTTTTCAGTCTATTTTGTACTTCAATCTACCGACGGTGGATGAACGAATTAAATTGTGGGAGAATGCATTGAAAAATTTCAATTTAGCCAGCGATGTATCCGTTAAGAAATTGTCTGAAAAATATGAAGTGTCAGGCGCTGCGATTAGCAATGCCATCCAATTCTCCTGGTTGAGTTCCAAGCGGGACCAACGCGACCAAATCACCTCACTCGATATAGAAGGAGGCTTGTTGCGTGAAATGGCCAAAGAGGGTAGGGCAGTGAAATAGAAAATGAGTGCAATCAAAGTTGGTTTCATCGCGTGGAATTCCCTTAATATATCTTAAATTGAAGGAAATTTCGATACGTTAGTCACCTGTTAATTTGACTTAGAATGTTTGATTATTGCTACTGGCCTGAAGGAATAGAAATCGAACTCAATAAGCAGTTAGATAATTTTCACCATCAAGCGCAAATGCTTATTGATGGGCAGGTGTTTTTAGCGCTGGCCAACAAAATACTCAAGGCGCAAGTAGCTGGAAAGTATTTTGAGTTGATCATTTTACTTCCCAAGGGATACCGAACCCTTGAAAACGCAAATCTATTTCACCGGATCACCCAAGCTGGTGCCAAAGTTGGAATTATTGAAATTACAGTCTTTGATGAAGGCTTTGAACAATTTTCCATTTTTGATAACCGGCTGTATTACAGCACCAAGCGCCTCGAAGGTGAGGTTGATTTTGCGGATTTCTTTTTCAAAAAACACCAGGATTTTGAGGGATTGATGGAATCTAGCCGTATGGTCAATTCCTATTCTCAGGAAATCAAATTAAGCTTTACTGCTGAAAAGTATTTTGCTACTCAAGGAGAGGAGATCAGTTTCTTTTGGGAATCGACAAATGCCAATTCCAATGTATTGACTCCGGGGAATCGAATGCTTGATGCACAAGGAGAGGAGCGAATCACTATTGAGGAGGATACCTTTCTCAC
>JBEDEY010000238.1:0-2849 GCA_041175425.1 Bacteroidota bacterium
CCTCCCCATCTTGGCTTTTGGAGATGCGCAGTACCAGGGACCTGCTGGAAGCTAAACCAGTACCTTGATTACAAAAAAAATGCTTCAGGAATCTGAAGCATTTTTTTATGCTCAAAGTCAACATTGCTACTTTATTTATTAGAATTCAACACTTGCCATTTAACCTTATTAGATAAAATGGTATTTTTTATTCAATTTCTACTTTTGCGCCTTCTCCTTCGAGGATCTTTTTGATTTGTTCAGCCTCCTCTTGAGTGGCTTTTTCCTTAATTACACTAGGAGCCCGATCAACTAGATTTTTTGAATCACTTAATCCCAGTTCAGTTATTTTCATTAACAAAGCCACAATGGCAAGCTTATAATTACCTGCACTAATCAAGGACACTTTAAACAACTTCTTTTCTGTTATTTCAAGCTGTGTTTTGACGTCTTCAATTTCAGTGAATTCAGTGGATTGATCCTGGGAAAATGACAATTCAATTATGCCGCTTTTCACTTCAGTACAACTTGCGAATCTGTTTTGACCCTCTTTTGCAGTGGCCTTTTGAATGACCTTATCCCAAATCGTATTGGTTGTTCCCAAACGTTCCGTTACAATCTTGGTTTGTAAATGAAAGTTAGAAAGCGTCTTTGTATCGTAAGGTTTCTGACCTGTGACCATCTGCCAAAGCACCACTCCCAGGGAATAAATATCCGATTGAGCGTTCACGCTCTTGGTTTCAGTGATTTGCTCAGGACTCATGTACATCGGTGTACCCATCTGCATTCCTGTCCCAGTTTGGGTGTATTCGGCAGCATCGGCATCCGTATTTTTAGCAATTCCAAAATCCATCAATTTTACTCTTCCACTTTTATCTAGCATAAAGTTGGAGGGCTTGATGTCTCGATGAACCAGCTTCTGCTCGTGCACGTAACCCACTGCATCGAGCATCTGAGCAAATATTTCTTTGATTTCCACGTCTGTAAGCCTTCCTTTTCTTTCTAAAAAGTCCTTCAGCGTTTCCCCTTCCACGTAATCCATCACAAAAGCAACAGTATCCTCCTCGTCTATCAAATCTGTCACTCTAATCACATTAAGATGCGCCATGCGGAACATGCTTCTTGCCTCAGCTAGAAAACGCTTTTTAATGTTTTCGTTGCTGATAAATTCCTTCTTGAGCAATTTTAGAGCTACCTCGGTCTGGAATTTGTGATCCTCAGCCAGGTACACAATCGCCATGCCCCCTTCCCCAAGTTTGGATTTAATGGTGTAATTCATGCTATCTCACTTTTGTTAGCGGGATTTTATTCAAATTGACTCCATAGATCACCGGAATCTGTTTGTTGGAGGTGTGGTCGGAAACCTTGTTTTTGGTATACATAAACAACTCACCAGCGGTCACGTACTTGTCTTGGTTCAGATCAGCAAGCCCCTGCATCCCTCGAATCAAGTAATAGCTAAAAACACCCTGTTCTAAGCTCCCCATTTCCAACGAGGTTTGATTTGGCTTGGATGACATAATTACTGCCAGCCTGGAATCATACAGGTCCTGCGTGCTCGAAACGGAAGTTTCGTTGGCTGTACCTATGCTCCCCGAGAAACAAGCGTCTGCAACTACCAATCTGAATTTGGCTTCCGTATTTTTAAAATAATTCTTCAAATCCGAGTGCTTCAACCCCATGGAATGGTTGTAAGGAACAAACTCCCCTACACTACCGTGGCCAGAGAAATAGAAGATAATGAAATCATTGGCGGAGGAGGAGCGGTAAACACTTGCAAGTGCCGCATTGATATTTGTTAAGGTTGCTTTTTCATTCAGTAAAAGAACCGCTTTACCAGCTGCCACCTCATTGGGCATCGCAGATTTTAAATGGTTGTAAAACAGTTGGGCATCCCGATCAGAGTAATTCAAATCAAGATTAGTTCCTTGGTAATCTGATATCCCAACCACCACAGCGAATACTCTGGGGCGAAGGTTTTTTTGTGAGGACAAAGACTTATTTAAGGTAGAATCAGTCGAAAGGACCCTCGTAGAATCAATCGCCTCCATTTCCTCCTCCATTCCCAAACTGGGCTTGCCATTTTCCCAATACCCTTCAATTAGTTCCCCAGTGTGCTTTTTAAAGGATCCGTACCCGTTGAATAGATTTTTGGCAAAGGTTCCCGTGTAGGCGTCTCCGTTCTTGAAGGAAAATTTTCCATAAGATTTGGCATCTTCCACATAAAATCCTTCGTAAACTTCCCCATTGGCATAGCGATAGGTAGCCAAGCCATCCCTGTTGCCCTCTTTAAAACTCCCTTCGTACTGATCTCCATTGGGATAACTGTAGACCCCTTTCAATTTTTGGCCACTTTGAAAAGTCCCAATAAATTTACTTCCGTCGGGATAGACCTTTTCACCAATTCCAGAGACACAGTCTCCTTTGATGCATTGGGCTATAACGCCTGGAGACAAGCAGGCAAGAGCACAAATGAGTAGTAATTTTTTCATTTTTAATATTAAAACATCTTAGTGATCGCCTAGGTATTTTCTTGGATAAACGTGTCTAGGGCCAACGTAGCAGCATTGCTATTAATCCATTCCAATATTTTTTCTTCTCCCTCCTGATCTTGATAGGTCAATTGCAATTTTTTATCTTTTACTAAATAGGTAGAAGAGAGTAGGACGGGGTTCACATGATCATTTTCAAAGCAAAACCCTAGTTTTTCACCTGCAAAATCATTGATAAACAGGTATAGTCGATTGAATTCACATCTGTAAATCAAGAAGCCATTGTCCCCTTTTCCCCACAAGGTATCGTCATAATATACTACTACATTTACTTCACTGAAAAACCCCGCATTAAACTGATTAATAAAATTTTTTAGT
>JBEDEY010000239.1:0-4766 GCA_041175425.1 Bacteroidota bacterium
TCCACCAAGTCCTGTGCTTTAACTTCTGGGTATCCAGGGATGTCGTAGATGGGTTTCTGAGGATAGATTTCAGAAAGTTGCCCACCAATTTGCGGCAAGGCATCGATCAGGTGACATCTCATTTTGAGAAGTCCTGCTTCAAAAACTGCAAATAAACCGACCGGCCCGGCGCCGATGATGCATAAATCAGTGTGGATGGTGGGGGTGTTCATGGAGTAGTTAAATGCGTTTGGTTAGGGCCTGGAATTCGTCTACTGAATTCCAAACTAGCTGTTGGTTTCTTTGTTTGAATCGTCCAAATTTTTGTAGATGGTATTCAAGATGCGCTTGAACTCCAAGAAATCTTTTTCGGTCAGATTTTCCCAAGCCTTCTCTCGAAATTGAAGGACTTTCGGCCGCAATTCTGCGACTTTAGTTACGCCAGCTTCTGTCAAGTGCAATTGGAAACTTCTGCGATCCTGTGGGTGCTGCACCCGAATGATGTACCCTTTTTTATGAAGTAAATCCAAAATTCGGGTAAGCGTGGGATGATCCTTGAAAACTAGGTTTGCCAATTCGGTTTGGCTGAGTTCCGGATTTTCCGACAGGTTTTTTAGGACTAACCATTGATCTACGGTCACATCAAAGCCTCCTTGCTTAAACTGCTGCTGGGCATATTGCTTCACCTTGCGGGCCGTGCGGTCCAGCAGAAAGGAATAGCTAGCAAAGAGTTCTTGTGTCATGGCAATTGTTAGTGTGACAAATATATGTATAAGTTTTTTTAATTACTAAAATCTAGGTGCGGTAGAATTTTTAAGACCCTCAACCAGGCCCTCCATTTTTTTCTTGGCTTGCTCTCCCTTATTTTTGAAAAGGTCGACTCACTGTAGGATCAAGGGATTTGTACTTGGTCTTCACTGATTCTGCCCCAGGAGTATTCCATTTTTAATTGTTTAGCCATGCGTTATTGCCTCACACTTATCATTGCCCTGCTTCTTTTTTCCTTTGGTTCTCAGGCGCAGCAGCTCACCTACTGCAATCCCATCAACCTGGATTATGGCTACACGCCCATCCCGAATTTCTCGGAATGGGGAAGGCATCGGGCCACAGCGGATCCGGTGGTGGTCAATTACCAGGGTTCCTACATTCTTTTTTCGACCAACCAATGGGGTTATTGGACTAGTGACAATATGTTGAACTGGGAGTTTCATTCCCGCCGCTTCCTTCAGCCTTGGAACAAGGTGTACGATGAATTGTGTGCTCCCGCAGTGGGCATTGTTGGGGACACCGTGCTGGTAATGGGTTCTACCTACGAAAAAGATTTTACGATCTGGATGAGCACCAATCCCAAGGCCAATGAATGGAAACCACTGGTTGAGAAATTTGAAATTGGAGGTTGGGACCCCGACTTCTTCACGGATGATGATGGCCGATTGTACATGTACAATGGCAGTTCCAACCGCTTTCCCCTCTATGGGATTGAGTTGAACCGAAAAACGATGGCACCCATCGGCACGCGAAAAGAGATGTACCTCCTAGAACCAGACAAGTACGGCTGGCAGCGATTTGGGGAGCACATGGACAATACCTTCTTGGATCCATTTATGGAAGGCGCTCACGTGACCAAGCACAACGGGAAGTATTATTTGCAATACGGTGCACCGGGCACCGAATTCTCTGGCTATTCGGACGGGGTAATCGTAGGCCCAACGCCCTTGGGACCCTTTACTCCCCAATCCGATCCCTTGAGTATGAAGTTGGGTGGATTTGCCCGAGGAGCAGGTCATGGCAGTACGTTCAAGGACAACCAAGGCAAGTACTGGCACATCAGCACCATCATGATTTCGGTCAAAAATACCTTCGAAAGGCGCCTAGGCATCTGGCCAGCAGGCTTCGATAAAGACGATGTGATGTGGTCCAGCACTGCATTTGGAGACTATCCGCATTACCTGCCCAATACCGAAAAGGCTGGCAAATTTACCGGATGGATGCTGCTCAACTACGACAAACCCATGCAGGTGTCCTCTACTTTGGGAGGATTTTCGGCCAACAAGGCCAATGACGAGGACCTGAAGACCTATTGGAGTGCTCAATCAGGAGCCAGGGGAGAGTGGATCCAAACGGATCTCGGCCAAGTCAGCACGGTAAATGCAGTACAGATCAACTATGCCGATCAAGATGTAGACACTGACCGACTCGGCAAGCGCACGGACCAATACCACCAATACCTACTCTACCATTCGTTGGACGGAAAAAAGTGGGAAGTATTGGTGGATAAAAGCAAAAACACCACGGACATCCCTCATGAGTACGTAGAACTGAAAATCCCTGTAAAAACCAGGTACCTCAAATTGGTCAACGTGTGGATGCCTACTGGCAAATTTGCGCTTTCTGGATTCCGAGTTTTCGGAAATGCAGGTGGAGCGGTACCCAATAAAGTGTCTCAATTTATGGTCTTCCGTACCGAAAAGGACAAGCGAAGTGCCTTTATCAAATGGTCTCCGTCATCAGATGCTTATGCCTACAACCTGTATTATGGTACAGCACCAGATAAATTGTACACTTCCATCATGGTCCTAGGCAATAACGAATACTGGCTCAAGACCTTGGATCGCACCAAGCCTTACTTTTTCACCATCGAAGCCATCAACGAGAATGGAGTGAGTACCTGGTATCCCATTCAAAAAATAGAGTAAAAAACTAGGCCTTTTTGCCTAGTTTTTCTCCAAAGGATGTGCTTTCAGTAGTTCTTGTGGACTCCAGAACCCTTTTTGGCCCTTGACTTCTTCCCGTACTTTTTTTACCAAATCCGGAGAAATAGGAGCCGCTTTGTTGCCGAAAGAGTTGCGGACGTAGGTAAGCACGGCGGCCACTTCCGTATCGTTGAGCATGCCTTCGTGAGGGGTCATCGGAACTTGTCCCGAATAGCTTCTTCCTGCTACTTCCATTGGGCCCATCAAGCCCTTCAATACCAATTTGATGAGTCGCTCGGGGCTACCCGTCACCCATGCAGTACCTCGAAGTGGAGGGAATTCAGAGGCAGTCAATCCTCCACCATCCGGCTGGTGGCAGGTGCTGCACAACCCTTCTCGGGCATAAATTTCCTTGCCTAGCACAAAGAGTTCCCGATCCGAACCGGTCAAGGATGACTTGATGTCTTCCTCTTTTTTCTGTGCCACAGAAAGCCCATTGAGGTGGGCGATAGCAGTTTCCAAGGTGCCGGGAATCCAGGTTGCATCTTTAGCTTGTTTTTGTGCTTGTGCCAAAATCGGAATTCCCTGTGCAGGGGGCAACCAAGAAGCCGCAGCAATACCTTCCATCCGCACGCGTCCATGGGGATCTTGTACAGAGGCTGTTAGCAGTTGGGCTTGGTCTGGAACCTGGTGTCCCGAATAGCGGAGCACGCGGGTGGCGGCAGCACGCACTTTGTAATCTTTGGAGGCAAGCAGCTCCTTGAGGAGTGGCACATTTACCTTGTTGGCACCCCAGGTGACCCATAGTGCTTCCAAGCGCTGGTGTTCGTAGTCTGGGTCTTTTTTATCCAGCGATTTCACCCATTTCTCAACAGCCGCGGTTACCGCAGCAGCATCTCTTCCTCTCAGTTCTCGACGGGTACGGTAGCGGCTGCGGTATTCAGGAAGCTTCAAGTTTTCTAGTAGCGTAGGGATGGACTCTCCATGAATTTTGGCAGGCGTAACCAAGGGTTTGGAAGGGTAGGTCACTCGATAGATTCGTCCGTGCACATGGTCGCGTAAAGGATCTCGCGCGTTGTGCTGCATGTGCCCGATCAGGATGTTGTGCCAGTCTGCGACATACAAGGAACCATCTGGGGCAATTTCCATGTCTACTGGGCGGAAGTTGCGGTCAGAAGAGACGATCAGGTCCTGACGCCATTTAGTGGTGAATCCTACGGTGTCCTCAAACATTTGGTGTTGCTTCGTTCCCAAAAATCCAATGGTATTGTTGATGATCAAATCGCCTTGAACCTCCTCTGGAAAATGTCGACTTGCGATAAATTCCAATCCTGAGGTAGGACGGACCAGATGGTCTTTTTCAATCAGGTTAGGGCCTTTGAAATTGCCATTGCCATAGCGCGGAAGCGTAGAGCCCGGCAGCATCCAGTTGACATTGGGGCCGGAAGTTTCTGCGTAGAAGTTCTGTCCCCAACGGTCAAACGCAATACCCCAAGGGTTGGGGATACTGACCTGATTGACCCGCTCCAGCTTGTGGCGCTTGGGTTCGAAGCGGTAAAATCCTCCATTGGTTCCTCGCACGGGACCGTATGACGTTTCCACGTTGGTGTGGAGGAATACTCCTTCGGCCATGTAGATCGCACCACTTTCATCTGCAGCAAAGGCAGAGATGGCATGGTGGGTGTCGTGGTCATCAAATCCACTGAGGAGAACTTCTTTGCGGTCTGCCTTATCGTCTCCATTCTGATCTACGAGTAGCACCAGGTTATTTCCCTGAGAAACATACACCCCTTCGGCGGCAATCTCAAATCCAACCGGAATGTGCAAATCGTCTGCAAACGTGGTTTGCTTGTCTGCTTTGCCGTCATTATTGGTGTCTTCAAGAATGATCAACTTGTCTGCAGGTCTTTTGTCCCCAGGCTTGTAGTGCGGGTAGCTGGGCATGGTGGCCACCCAAAGTCGTCCTTTGTTGTCAAAGGAGATTTGCACGGGATTGGCCAGGTCTGGAAACTCTTTTTCGGAGGCAAATAAGTCTATTTTGTAGCCTTCAGGAACCTTCATGGTCTTCAACGCATCTTCTCCATACAAGTAGGT
>JBEDEY010000240.1:0-8906 GCA_041175425.1 Bacteroidota bacterium
TGTTGGCACAGTTGTTCGAAGGTCTCTGGCTCATTGTTGAGCACGATTTTATGCGTCATCTGTTCCTTGGCAATCTCTTGCTGACAGTTGTACAAGGCCAAGCTTACAGCGTATTTGCTTAGGTCCACTGCCAACACATAGAATGCATCCGTTGCCAATCGGTATAAATCTGGCTTCCTTCCACCTTGGGATGCTGCACGACCTTGTTTGATTACCTCTCCCGAACGCATTAAATCCGACAATAAGGCATTTACGGTGGGTAAGGAAATTCCCATGCTCCCACAGATTTCATTGGCAGTGGAAGCACCTTTCTGGTAGAGGCTTTTGATTAGCCGTATTTTCAGGAGGTAGTTTTTTCCTTCTACTACGCCCTCCATTTTCGAAAGGGCCTTTTGGGGATTAATTAAATGCATGGTTCGGAAGTGAGCGTTCAAATACGCAATAAATTAGCCAGCTTAAAAACACATTTAGAAAAAAATTAAAGAAGGTGCAGGTAATTAATTTAAGAAAGTGGGAAAGTAGGGAATGTTGCCATTTAAATCCCGTACTCCAGAGCTTTTGACAATTTTAAGTACACCATTCTGAAAACTGGAAAAATACCTACTTTTGATTTCTTTTTTAATTCGTTGCATGAAACCACTTATTCTTTCCCCCAACTTGACTAAATCTCAAGTTGCAGCAGTTGTAGAAACCTATTTAGGAGATGCTGGATTTTCAATTTCCACCCAAGATTTTGAGCGCCCTTGGGGAGGTTTTTTTGTATTGGACGAAACGCAGATCCGAGCATTTAAAGCACAATTTTTCCCTGAAGTCACCCTTTCGGAAGAGCAATATGCACAGAAATTGAGCCCTAAATTCTTACTTGTTGCGCCTGGAGCTCGACTATCTTGGCAGTACCACTACCGTCGTGCAGAGTTGTGGACTTTAGTTGCAGGTGAAGCTGCGATCAGCAGGAGTTTGGACGATGCTCAAGGGCCAGTAGTAGCGATGATCCCGAATGAGATCGTTTCCCTGAAGCAGGGAGAACGTCACCGCTTGATTGGTACAGCAGGCTGGGGGGTAGTCGCTGAGATTTGGATGCACACGGATGCAAGCCAACCTTCAGATGAAGACGATATCGTCCGATTGCAGGACGATTACGCAAGAAAGTAAGTGTGAATTAGGCCTTGTTAAGGGAGTCGATTTGCTTTGCTACTTCTTCGGCTTCAGCCATCAGTTTGTCCGCAGCAGTTCGGTTGCTATGCGAGAGTTTGTGGGCATCTGCCATCATCTTCGCGTATTTTTCTTGAAGCTTTTCCTTTTCGCTTTTCTTTTTGAATAATCCAAACATGGGTATCGGTTTTAGGTTTAACCGAGATTACCTAAAAATGTTCACCAGCTGTAATTAGGTTTACCAGCTTACGATTGGCGGGCCTTCCAAAGTTAGGCAGGCCTGCCTGCCGAAGGCAGGTTTATAAGCCGAAGGCTTGTTATTAGCTATCGGTACTTGCTTTTGGATACTGGATTTCGTCATCCTTAAACTGAAGAAGGTCTTCCAATCGTCCTGCTGAATTGTAGAACTTCCAAGGCCCTTGCTTTTTGCCATCTTTCATTATGCCCTCAGAGGCTTTTCTTCCAGATTCGTGGTAATAGATCCAAAGTCCCTCTGATTTACCTCCCAGATAGCTTCCTTCAGATTCTTTTTGCCCTGTGACATAGTAGGTGATGCGGGTACCATTTCCGTCTTTCAAAGTTCCCTTGTCTCGAGTTTCTTTTCCGTCTAGGGTGTAATAATCACTTACATTGAGGAGCCTGCCATTGTCCCAAAATTCTTCTTGAGTCAGCTGCTTGTTGTCGTAGAACAGACCCCATATCCCATCTTCAAAACCTAGGTTGAATCTACCTACAGATTTCAATTGTCCTCCATCGTAGTAATACACCCACTGTCCATTTTCCATTCCGAGTAGGTATTCCCCTTCAGCAGCTAAGAGCCCAATTTTATTGAAATATTTCCATAAGCCTGTTTTGAGATCATTCTTATATTCTCCGATCGCATACAATTGCCCATCTGGGTAAAAATTCTTCCAAACTCCCACTTTCGCGCCTCCAGCGTATTGCCCTTGTACCGAAAGTTTACCCGAACTGTGATTTTCTACATAGTCTCCTTCTGGCACTCCCAAGATGTATGTTTTTCGTTTCGAGATTTCTTTGTTGGGAAAATATTCTTCCCATACGCCAACAGCTACTCCGTTTTCGTACCGTTCTTTTCGAGCGAGACGGCCTGTTTCGTAGTAGTAGCTCCATTCTCCAATGCGATTTCCTGTCGCATCGTAGTATTCTTCCGATTCAGGGATTTTTGTGCCTGGGAAAAAGCTTTTCCATTCGCCAATTTTCTCTCCGTTTTTGTACGTTCCTGACTGGTAGACCACATTGGGGAGTGAAAATGTCTTGTAAACACCTTCAAACTGCCCTTTGACCGCAGTGGCTTCGGCTAGTACATTTCCTTCGGGATCAAATTCAAAATAGGGGCCTTCTCGCAATCCATTTACATAAAACTCTCGGACTGCCAGTTGACCTTCAGGGAAATAAGTCAACCATTGTCCCGCTTTTTTGCCACTTGCATAATTTCCTTCCAACTTAACTTGGCTGGGATCTACGTAAAAGTCCTGCTCAGCACTTCCATAATACTCGATGTATTTGCCCACTAAAATGCTATCCTGAAAGATCATGTCTTTGACTAGAAATCCATTGATATCAAAAAATCTGGCTGGACCAAAAAGCTTTCCCTCTCGGTAATCCGCTAGCTCTTTTCGTTTGCCATTGGCATGGTAACTCGTCCATTGTCCATCCCGAAGCCCATTCTTGAAGATTCCTTCTGTAACTAGGGTATTGGTTTTGGTGGTGTAGAATTTCCAAAGGCCAGTTTGACTATTTTTCTCGACCAAGCCAGTCCCTACAATTGACGAATCACTGGAATAGCGTACGGCGACTTTAGAAGTCTGTGCAGCAATCGAAAAATGAAGAAGGGAGAAGAGTAGAATCAGCGCATACTTCATGGCAAAAAGGGGTTCTTAAGGTAGGTTGGCAACAGTTTTCAGTACTCGGAATTGGATAATTCCCTATTCCTACGTAAAAAATCATTTCCTGTTTAAAAGTACATGAAATCCTCAACTTTTTAAGTTACTTCTTTCCATTTGCCTGGAGAATTTTCTTCAATTCCTTTTCCAAAATTTCGAGACAGGCATCCCAATCTCCAACTAAGGCAATCTCTTTGATCCAAAGCTTTGCCTCGCCTGGTTTGAGAGAGTTTTTTGAATCGGTAGTTTGGTTCTTTATGCAGTCCACTTGGGCTGCCAAATCCCAGGGGAGATCATTTCTTCCCAACTGGAATCCATTTTTAACAAACGAATGATCCGGAAGGAGTTGGGTATTGCCCAGAAAAACGCAGCAATACAGCCCATGGCCAAACCAACTCACAAAACGGATGTTGCATCCTGTTTCCAAATCAAAATCCCGAATCAGGTCAAGCACGAGGTAGGGGAAGCCGAGTAGCTGATTTCCTTTGGAGATTTTTTTACCCTTCGAATTGGAGAAAAAGCTGGTCAATTCCTCATTCGTAACGGAGTTGCCGAGCTGTTCAAAAAGGTCCAGAAAATCAGTTTTCAGCTGATTTTGCCGCTGCACAAGTGCTTGATCGAGCCAAAGATGAAGATCTAACTCTTCCTTCACTCCTTTACCATTTCAAAATTGCAGAAGCCCAAGAAAATCCTGAACCAAAAGCAGCTAAACAAATCAGGTCATTTTCTTTCAATCGCCCTTGTTCCCAAGCTTGGGACAGTGCAATAGGGATGGTTCCTGCGGTGGTATTGCCCAGGTGCATGATGTTGTTAAACACCTTTTGGTCAGGCAACTCCAATTTTTGTTGGATGTATTGTGAAATTCTCAAATTGGCCTGATGGGGCACGAGCAGGTCGATGTCGTCTTTGGTCAGCTGATTGAAGGCCAAAGCTTCCTGGATTACTTCCATAAAACGAACTACAGCATGCTTGAATACTGCATTTCCATTCATCTTCAGGAAAAAGTCCCCACGCTCAATTAGCTCCTGGGAGATGCGTACTTTTCCACTGGAACTTGGAGCAATGCAATAGAGTTCTTCCGCGTGGGCTCCTTCGGAATGCAGGTGGGTACTGATAATTCCCGATTGACCCGCTGCCGCGCGGCCCACTACTACTGCACCAGCGCCATCTGCAAAGATTACCGCACTGGATCTGCCTTCGTCACTTTTATCCAAGGCTGAAGACTGGATTTCGGCACCGACAACTAGTATTTTTTGGTACATGCCCGATTTGATGAACTGATCTGCAATCGATAGGGCATAGATAAAGCCAGAACAAGCATTTCGAATATCTAGGGCTCCTATGGTTTTGATGCCCAGTTCCCGCTGCAGTAGTACGCCATTGCCTGGCAAAAAGTAATCTGGTGTGATAGTCGCAAAGATGATGAAGTCAATTTCATCTTTTTCTACACCCGCTCGTTCCATGGCCATTTTACTGGCTTTTGCAGCCATGTTGTTTACGGTATCCACCCCTGGCGTATACCAGCGTCTTTCTTGAATCCCAGTACGCTCCACAATCCATTCGTTGGTGGTATTCATCATTTGGGAAAGTTCCTGATTGGTGACGATTCGTTCAGGAACATAGTGTCCTGCTGCTAGAATTCGTGAAGTATACATGGGCTTAACTTAAAGTAGTGGGGGTGAGTTTGGGTAAATAGCAATGCAATATCGGCAAGCAAATTAATTCATCAACAAAAGAGGGGCTTGTTTGGATTAGCCAAACAGGGTGTAATTGCCAAATTGATCCATGGGAGAGGTTTTTCGAACCAGGCTTTTGGAATCATTTTGAACCGAATTGACTAGGGGTGATACGGTGTAGCTCAGCATCGAATCAGTTGGGTAGGGCTTTAATAGTTCCAGAAGTTCATCTTCGGAACTGTAGCTATCCAACCATTTTTTTTCTTGATCTGGTCGCAAGATCACGGGCATGCGATCGTGGACTTCAGACACCAAATCATTTGGGCTGGTGGTGAGTATCAAAAAGGTGTGTTGAGACTCTCCAGAGACTGTTTCGTATTCCTCCCAAATGCCTGCAAACGCAAAGGGTTCCTCCTCACGCAAGGTGAATCGGTGTGGAATTTTGGTTTTCTTTCCTACTTTTTTCCATTCGTAAAAACCATCTGCCGGGATAAGGCATCTTCTTTTGAGAAAGGAGGATTTAAAGGTTACTTTTTCGTGTACCGACTCTGCTCTTGCATTGATGAGTTTGGCAGAAACGGGCTTGTTTTGACCGAAATCAGGGGTGATGCCCCAGTAAAAAAAGGAGAATCCTTTAGGACTATCTGAGGTGATCACGGGGACCAATTGGGTAGGGGCAATATTGTACCGTGGCGAGAAATCCGCTAGCATTTCTGCTTGAAAGCGTTCTTCTAGTTCAATTTTACTTTTGGCAAGTGAATATCTTCCACACATGGTCGCAGGTTCAGCTATTATTGTTCGAAGTTAGGAATCCTGGCAAATAAATTCAACTGCTCGGGTCTCAGAATAAAAGGGTTGCCCGGAATCGGATCGCATAAATCCCACATGTCCCCCATGTATAGGAAATTCAAAGTGTACTTGATCCAACTGTTGTGCCAGCTGCGTAGGGTAGCAGGAGGGGCTGAGGAATGGATCGTTTTGAGCGTTTAAAACCAGGCTAGGCACTTCAATGCTGGGTAGAAACTGAAGTGCAGAGTTGACTTGGTAGTATTCTTCCGCGTCCTGAAATCCATGCAGGGGACCAGTAAAGGTGTTGTCAAAATCTCGAAGGCTACGAATGGACGCGAATTTTTCCACCGGAAATTCATTGGGAAAAAGACTGGATTTTTTTTCGATTTTTAGTTGGAGGCTCTTCAGAAACCGGCGGGTGTAAACTCCAAAGGCTGCAGTGGAAATTTGGTCGCATGCCCCTCCAAGATCTAGGGGAACGGATATGGCCACGCCTCTTTTGATTTTCGGGTCTCGGTCGCGCTTTTCTCCTAGGTACTTGAGGGTTAGATTTCCTCCTAGACTAAAGCCAACCAATGCAATCTCCGTGTAGTCAGGGGAAGCATAGCGAACGATGGTATCTAAATCGTAGGTGGCCCCACTGTGGTAAAAAATCGCCTTTCGGTTGAGTTGTGCCCCGCATCCTCGGTAATTCCAAGCAAGCACATCAAATCCCCTGCCCAGGGCTTCTTTTGCCATTCCCAGGACGTAGGACCTGCTGCTATTGCCTTCCAAACCGTGGCTGATGACCAGCAATTTGGAGTGTCCTCTACGGTGCCAATCCACTTCCAGGATATCTCCATCCTGAGTTTCTACGAAATCCTGATGCGAGGGAGTGAGGTTTACTTTCCGGAATAAGGTAGGGTAAACTGTTTCTAAGTGCCCGTTAAAGAGGTATTTAGGTCGTTGGAAGTTGCATGGTTGAAGTAAGGGCATGAATGCAAGGGGTCAAAAACGCTTTGGAAAATACAGCATATAAATTTGAATAAAGCGTTTTTAAAAACTATTTTTGGGCACTTTAAAAACTACAAGCGCGAATAGAACATGGCCGAAATTATTAGAATGCCAAAAATGAGTGACACCATGGAAGAAGGTGTGATTGCATCCTGGTTGAAAAAAGTAGGTGACACAGTGAAGCCTGGAGACATCTTGGCAGAAGTGGAGACGGATAAAGCAACCATGGAATTGGAATCGTACGAAGAAGGGGTTTTGCTTTATGTAGGTGTAAAAGAGAAAGATTCGGTTCCTGTCAATGGAATCATCGCAATAATCGGAGAGAAGGGAGAAGCATTCCAGCATTTGTTGTCTGGAGCTCCTGCTGAAGCTCCAAAAGTAGAAGCTGTAATTCCCGCTGCGGCAACAGCGCCTGCAGTGGCTGAAGTAAAAGCTCCGGCTCCGGCTGTAGCAACTTCTTCTATCCCAGCAGTGGTAGTGACCATGCCCAAAATGAGTGATACCATGCAAGAAGGAACGATTTCTGCTTGGTTGAAAAAAGTGGGTGATGCAGTGAAGTCAGGAGAAATCATCGCTGAAGTAGAGACGGACAAAGCCACCATGGAATTGGAGTCCTACGAAGACGGCGTCTTGTTGTACATCGGTGTAGAAGCGGGTGGAAGTGTTCCTGTAGATGGGATAATTGCCGTGATTGGAGAAAAAGGAGCCGATTACCAAAGTCTTTTGGCAGCCCACCAGGGAGGAGCATCCATCGCTGCCCCTGTGGAAGTAGCCAGTCCCGTAGCGCCAGAAGCTGTAGCAGCATCTGCTCCAGCAGTGGCTCAAGCGCCAGTTGCAGCAGCAGTACCTAGTTCAACTGGAACTGAGCGTGTAAAGGCTTCTCCATTAGCCAAAAAAATAGCGAGTGATAAGGGCGTAGACATCCGTCAAGTAGCCGGTAGCGGTGAAGGTGGACGTATTGTCAAAAGAGATATTGAAACCTTTGTGCCAGCTGCAGCAACAGCTAGCCCTCAGGCTCAGGCAGCTTCAAGCCAAGCAGGAATAGCTCCAGCACTTGGTCAAGAGAGCTTCAGAGAAGAGAAGGTTTCGCAAATGCGTAAAACCATTGCCAAGCGATTGGCGGAGAGCAAGTATTCTGCTCCACACTTCTACTTGACCATGGAGATTAACATGGACAAGGCGATTGAGGCAAGAAAGAGCATGAATGAATTTGGCACTGCCAAGATTTCTTTCAACGACTTGGTGATCAAAGCATCCGCAGCAGCCTTGCGTCAGAATCCAAAAGTAAATTCCAGCTGGTTGGGAGATAAAATCCGCTACAACGACCACATCCATATCGGCATGGCCGTAGCGGTAGAGGAGGGATTGCTGGTTCCAGTGATCCGCTTTGCAGATCAGTTGTCGCTATCACAGATTTCCAATCAAGCTAAGTCATTGGGCCAAAAGGCTAAAAACAAAGAATTGCAACCGAAGGATTGGGAAGGCAATACCTTCACCATCTCCAATTTGGGAATGTTTGGCATCGATGAGTTTACCGCCATCATCAATCCTCCAGATGCCTGCATCCTGGCAGTGGGAGGAATCAAGGAAACCGTAATTGTGAAGGATGGGCAAATGGAAATTGGTAATGTGATGAAGGTAACCCTCTCTTGTGACCACCGCGTGGTCGATGGAGCAGTGGGATCTGCCTTCCTACTCAGCCTGAAAGGCTTGCTCGAAGATCCTGTGCGTATCTTAATTTAAAAGTTACCTGCCAAAAAGTCCTGTTCCCAAGGACTTTTTGCTTTTGTATGGTTTTTGAAACCCACTTTGAACTGGTGTTCTAAAGGGGAGCACTAGAAACTAAATTTTCCATGGAAAAAATTAAATCCACCACCGTCGTAGCCATTCGGCACAACGGAGAGGTTGTAATCGGTGCCGACGGCCAAGCGACCCTAGGCAATACGGTTGCCAAAAGCACCGTGAAGAAGATCAGAGTACTTCAAGGAGGCAAAATTGTCACTGGTTTTGCTGGCTCGACAGCCGATGCTTTTACCTTGTTGGATAAGTTTGAAGAAAAGCTAGGCGCTTATGGCAATAACATGAAGCGTGCTGCCGTGGAGCTTGCCAAGGAATGGCGCATGGATCGCATGCTTAGCCGCCTGGAAGCCATGATGATCGTGGCAGATAAGGACGATATTCTGATCCTTTCTGGCAACGGGGATGTGATCGAGCCGGATATGGAGATTGCGACCATCGGATCGGGCAGTGTGTATGCACAGTCTGCTGCTCGGGCATTGAAGAAGTTTGCGCCACAGCTTTCTGCTGAAGAGATGGTCCGCGAAAGTTTGCACATCGCAGCAGATGTCTGCATCTACACCAACCATAATTTGGTGGTGGAAAAGGTCAGCTC
>JBEDEY010000241.1:0-12157 GCA_041175425.1 Bacteroidota bacterium
AATAGGGCTGCCACCAACGCAATATCGATCATATTGACGATGGAGATATCTAAAAAGCCTATTTTGAAAAGTAAGTTCAAGGGTACAATTGTTCGAATAGTTGGATAGTTTCTTTCGCTTCCTTTACATCATGTACTCGTAAGATAGCAGCACCTTGCAACAAAGCAACCATATTCAGGGCGGTAGTCCCATTTAATGCTTCATTGGCACTGATATCCAGTGTTTTATAAATCATTGATTTTCTAGAAATCCCTGCTAAAATCGGAAGCCCTAGACGTTTTAAACTGCTTAGATGCCGCAAGAGTTCGTAATTCTGTGCGCTTGTCTTTGCGAAACCAAAACCTGGATCAATAATTACATCTTTAATGCCAAATTTTGCGAATTGTTCAACTTTATTCCCAAAATAGGATAAAACTTCCGAAATAAGGTCCGAATAGTCTGTTTCATTTTGCATCGTTTGAGGTGTTCCTCGCGAATGCATCGCGATGTAAGGCACTCCGAGCTGCCCAACTAATGGAAGCATCTGGGGATCCAAATTGCCTGCTGAAATGTCATTCACTAGGTCAGCGCCTGCTTCGATGCCAGCTTTAGCTACTTCCGAACGAAAAGTATCAATTGAAATGAGTGTGTCGGGAAAGCTTTTTTTGATTTCTAGGATTGCGGGAATAACTCGGTTGATCTCCTCTTCAATGGATATGTTTGCTGCTCCGGGTCGTGTGCTGTATCCCCCTAAATCTAAAAAATCTGCCCCTTCTTTTATTTTTTTTGCAGCTTCTTGAAGCACTGAATTTTTGTCAGTTGGAACTCTGCTCCCTTCAAAAAAAGAATCCGGAGTCAGATTTATAATTCCCATTACCTTGGGTTTATTCCAAGAGTATAGGCATCCCTTGATTTGAAATGTATATTTTTGGGGAAATAATTTATCTTCGGTAGAAGAAATCATAGTTGATCCAGCAAATATTAAATCCAGCAGTGTGGAGACGCAGACTAGCAACGAATATAAGGAAGTAATCGCCCGATGTAAAGAATTGTTCCGTAAGAAAACCATCGATTATGGGACCGCTTGGAGAATTTTGAGATTGCCTTCGCTCACGGACCAGATTTTTATCAAGGCCCAGCGGGTACGATCCATTCAAGAAAAGGGAAATCAAAAAGTGAACGATCCCATTGTAGATGAGTTTGTAGGGATTATCAATTATTGTTTGATCGCTTTGATGCAAATCTCGCTTGCAGAGGATGAGCGTATGGAAATTCCTTTCGATGAATTGGAGCCGCTCTACGATCATTGGACCGTGGCTACGAAAGGTCTTCTTGAAAACAAGAACCACGACTATGGAGAGGCTTGGAGAGATATGCGTGTGAGTTCGATGACTGATATCGTATTGATGAAACTGTTTCGCGTCAAGCAGATTGAAGACAACCAAGGGAATACCTTGGTGTCCGAAGGAATTGAAGCCAACTACCAAGACATGATTAACTACGCAGTGTTTTGTTTGATTAAACTAGGATACCATGAATAAGAACCTGTTTTTTTGGATTCTCCGCATTTTGGTAGGAGGACTATTTGTATTTTCTGGTTTGATTAAGGTCAATGATCCGGTGGGAACAGCCATCAAGCTGGAAGAGTATTTTGATGTTTTTTCCAATGATATTGCTTCGTTTTTCTACTTTTTGAAGCCTTATGCACTTCCGCTAGCTGTATTTCTGGTAGTTTTTGAGGTGGTTTTGGGAATTATGCTTTTGGTAGGGGTGCGGCTCAAAGAGACCGTGTGGGCCTTGGCTTCGATGATCCTCTTTTTTACTTTTCTCACCTTTTACTCGGCCTATTTTAATAAGGTTACAGATTGCGGTTGCTTTGGTGATGCGATCAAATTGACCCCCTGGGAATCCTTCTACAAAGACATCATCTTGTTGGTGTTGATTTCTTTCCTGTTCTTCTTCAGAAAGGACCTCCCCAAGAATGCCCCTCGCTGGGCTAATTACACGGCTGGGCTAAGTTTGGTTCTTTCCTTGGGCTTGGCAGTATATGCGATTCAAAACCTGCCATTTATAGATTTCAGAGCCTACAAGATTGGCGTGAATATTCCCGTCAACATGCAGCCTTCCGCACCAATGGTGTATACCTATGTGATGAAAAAGGGAGGGGAGCTTGTGTACCTCGATCAGTATCCTACAGACGAAAGCTATGAGTTTGTGGAAATGACGCTCAATAATCCGGAGGCATTGCCTAAAATTTCTGATTTTGCTGCTTGGAATGCGGAAGGGGACCAATCGGAACTTTTATTCCAAGGAAACAAGGTGATTTTGCTCAGCAGCAATTTGACAAAAATGAGTTCCTCCAACTTGGACCAACTTACACAGCTATTTTCTTCCCTACAAAAGGCTCCTGTTGAGCTCATTTTTATGGCTGCAGCAACGCAGGAAGAGATTGATGCATTGATCAAAAAAATGGGTTGGCAAGTGAAGGGGCTTCAAGCCGATGCAACTGTGGTCAAGACTATCATGCGGGCCAATCCAGGGTTGATGCTGTTGAAAGATGGGGTAGTGGTAGGGAAATACCACCACAACAATACCCCAGAGGCTTTAGAAGTGCTTGAACTATTTTAATGAGTGCCCAGCTTAAAGTTGTATTGGTAGGCCTTCCCGGTTCGGGAAAAACTACTTTTGGCAGGCAGCTGGCAAATGAATTAGCATTTCCTTTTTTGGATTTAGACCAATTGATTGAAGAGCGGTATCAATTAAAGATCTCAGAAATCTTTTCGATCCATGGTGAGGGTAAATTCCGAGAATGGGAAACCTTGGTTCTTCAAGATACCTTAAAACAAGATTCTGCTTTTATTTTAGCGTCTGGGGGCGGTGCACCTTGCTTTAATGACAATATGGATTTGATCAATTCCGAATCAATATCGGTGTACTTGGATGTTCCGCTGCCTTCAATTTCTCGTCGCTTACAATCTTCAAAAGGTCAGCAACGCCCCATGTTTCAAGGCCTAGATCAAGGCGAAATTACGCTTAAGCTCAAGTCCCTATTGGTTTCACGTGAATATTTTTACAACCAGGCAAAAATAAAGCTCAGCGGAGAAGATTTTTCCGCTGAGCTTCTATTGGTTGAATTGATTTCCAGGCTTAAAAGTTAAACCCGACCGTAACTACCGCAGAGGTAATTGAATTTTTTACTTCAGTCAACGGACCATAGTTAAACCCGTTGTTGTCCAGTACTTTATAGCTTCTGTAGAGGCTATTGAACTTCTGATTTACCAGAGAAAAATCTAGGTGGAAGGATTCAAATTTCATACCCAATCCCCCAGAAAGTAACTGGGTGCTTTGATCTATTGTAGAATTAAGGTAGGGATCTCCTGCGTAACCGTAGCCACCACGAATTCTCCATCTATCAATTTTGGCTTCTCCACCTAGTCTAAAGTTGACTGTGCTGGTGTACAATTCTTGGATGACTTCGTTGTCTGGGCCTTCGTTGAAATCTCTAGAATTGATTCTGGAAACACTGTAATCTACCCAGTCTACATCTGCAGAAATAAATCCATGTTTACCCAAGAAGAAGGTGGCGCCTCCTCCAACTTTAAATGGAGTTCTGAGTCCGTAATTGCTGAGAAAAACATCTGAAACCGCAGTTTCTTCTCCCAAGGTGACATCTTCTTGTGGAAAATAATAGTCATCGTAGGTGGCGGTCATACTTGCTTCATACTCTTCGTTTAAAGAAAACCAAGTAGGTGTTTGAAGCACAAATCCAAGATTTACGTAATCGATCGGTTTGTAAATCAAACCCAGGTTAAGGTTTACTCCTGTACCATTGATATACAAGTTCTCTACCAAGGAGGAATTGATTAGGGGCTCATTTCCAAACTCTTCATTGTATTTTTTGACAGAGGAGAATTCAATAGAGCGTATTCCTAAACTAGCACCGACAAAAAGTTTATGATTAAAGTTAGCGCCATAGCCAAAATTAATTTGGCTTGCACTTCCTTCTTGCGTGACATTTTCGTCTTGAAATGGAAGACCCAAAACGAAGGAATCGTAAGACCTTGGATTTGTAATTGGCTTACCAGCTGCATCTACTGTGATGGGATTGATCTGATACGTTTGATAGGCCAATCCTGTAAGTCCGCGGTTTTCAATTTGGCTTTCTGGCACCCCTGAAGCGTCTCTCAAATAATAATCAATGATGGAGCTTTCTCCTAATTTATCGGAATAGTACCCGAATTCATTTGAGAAATTTGCGATTCGTTGCACACTGAAGCCCCAAGCTCCTCCTTTGAACGCACCTTTTTCGAGTAGGCCTTTATTAGTTGCACCTACAAAACTCAAGTTGGGAAGTGAGAAATCAGAAGTAGAATAGGATTTGTCTTGTCCCAAGTAGGTAGCATCTGTAGACCAAAGATCATAACCCAAACTGATGCTGGCCTCGGAGTTCCGAAAAAAGCCAAGTCCTGCTGGATTACCAGAAAGGTTTGACACATCTCCGCCAAGGGACCATTGCGTGCCGCCTACACTCATAATTCTGGCTGAACCTGCAGGGCTGGCTTTACTAAATCGATACGCATCTTCGAAGTAGCCGCTTTGAGCTACTGCAGTGCCTGAAGTCAAAAGGATTAGGAAAATAAAGGAAGCTAGTAACCTCATGTTGATAAGGGTAAGTTGAAGTTAAAACGAAGTTTTTAGGATTTTCGGATAGTTTCCGCAAAAAAAAAGGGGAATTAATTCCCCCTTCCTCTGGATCCTCCTGAGCTTGAGCTGCTTGAGGATCCACTTGAACTTCTACTTGGAGCACTATAGCTTGAGCCAGCACTCGATCTGCTTGGTGCACTGTAGCTAGATGAGTTTGAACTTGATCTGCTCGGTGCGCTTCCAGAATTGTAGCCATTTGACTCACTTCGGCCATAAGAGGTCGAACGTGTAGCTCCATTACTTGATCCAGTAGACCTGTTGTAAGAAGGACTACTGTTTGTCGAACGGGTAGCACCAGTGTTGTAGGTATCTGTATTTGGATTGCTATTGTATCCTCTTCCAATGCTGCTTGGAGCCGCAGAAGGTCGAGCAGATTGTGCCGAACTTCTAGAAGGCGCTACATCTCCTCTGCTTGAAGCTGCTGAGTTGACGTTTCTAGTATTGCTATTGCTCTCAACACGACTTCTTCCAGAGGAATAGTAATCGTTTTGTGAGGTGCTGAAATCACGAGTTGCAGAACGCGGAGACTCAGTCGAAACCAATCTTCTTGGAGATGCTCCATTGGCATTGGCTACATTTTCTCTGGCTTGGGCTCTTGCAGTGTTTGGAGTTCCTACACTTTGCGTTACACCGCCGGTTCCATTACTCATGGATGCACCTCGGCTTGGTCTAGCACCATAGACGATATTTCTATTTCCGTTTTCGCTTCCTGGTAGAATGATAATCGGACCTGTAGTGTAGATCGGTCTATTCCAGCCCCAAGGAGATCCCCAGGCATTGCTACCCCAGAATGGATCGTAAAAGCCCCCGTAGCCAAAGTAGGAATTGAAAGGGCTGTAGTAAGGTCTTCCCCAACCCATACCCATTCCAAAGTTTAGATTGAATCCCGGTCTCATTCCCCAACCAGGGTTGAAAAAGGGATCATACATGCCCATTCCGAAAGGACTCATTCCCATCATGCCCATTCCAAAGGGACTGTATCCAAAATTGAAGGCAGAGTTGCCCCATCCTGGATTTCCCCATCCTGAATTAAAGTTTGATACCCGAAAGGTGTTGTAGATATCAATATCGGGAGTAGAAGTGCCGTTAGCCGATTGATTTTCTTCAAAGTAGACTACGTCTTCTCCAGATGAGGTATTCAGCTGTCCATATCGAGAAAGGTATTCTGGATTTACATTTTTGGAACTGAAGTTTTCTTGTGGGACAACAGTCGAACTGGCAAGATTTTGAAAAGTTGCCGGTTGGTTATTTGCTACCGCGTTTTCAGTGGCTTTCTTCACGTCAGCTGACATGAAATACAAGTTGTCGTCAAAGGAATTCACTGCCATTTTGTTAGAAGTGCAGGAAACCAACACAGAAGTGCACAGCAGTGCAGAGGCGGAAATAAAGGCTATTTTCTTCATGGGTGAAGTAGTTTATGCTCGGTTATACGGAATGACCAAGCAGAGGTTGTACTTTTTGGGTTATATTTGTACTTCCTATTGATCAAAATAAACACATTTCTCCTTATACAACAAGTAAATGAGTAAAGGACTTCCAAAACGCAGTGAAGATTATTCACTCTGGTACAATGAACTGGTAAAAAGAGCCGATTTGGCTGAGAATTCGCCAGTTAGAGGGTGTATGGTAATTAAACCTTATGGCTATTCCATTTGGGAAAAAATGCAAGCCGAATTGGACCGAATGTTCAAGGAAACAGGCCATAGCAATGCTTATTTCCCCTTATTTATTCCCAAGTCATTTTTAAGTAAAGAGGCTAGCCATGTGGAGGGCTTTGCAAAAGAATGTGCTGTGGTCACCCATTACCGGTTGAAAAATGCTGAAGATGGTTCAGGAGTAATTGTGGATCCAGAGGCAAAATTGGAGGAAGAACTCATTGTACGACCTACCTCAGAAACGGTCATTTGGAGTACTTATAAAAATTGGATTCAATCCTATCGAGACTTGCCTCTCTTGGTCAACCAATGGGCCAACGTGGTGCGTTGGGAGATGCGAACCCGTTTGTTTTTGAGAACTACAGAATTTTTATGGCAAGAAGGGCACACTGCACATGCTACTTCTGAGGAAGCCATGGCTGAGACGGTGCAGATGATGAATGTCTATGCACAATTTGCAGAAGAGTTTATGGCCTTGCCTGTGGTGAGAGGGAGAAAGACCGCGAATGAACGATTTGCAGGCGCGGATGATACCTTGTGCATCGAAGCCTTAATGCAGGATGGAAAAGCACTTCAGGCGGGTACATCTCACTTTTTAGGGCAAAATTTTGCCAAAGCCTTTGAGGTGAAATTTGCAACAAAAGAAGGGGGCTTGGAGTACGTGTGGGGCACCTCTTGGGGAGTAAGTACACGTTTGATGGGCGCATTGATTATGGCTCACTCCGATGACAACGGCTTGGTGTTGCCTCCCAGACTTGCTCCTTTCCAAGTGGTTATCGTGCCGATTTACCGTGGAGAGGAGGAGTTGGCACTGATTTCTGTGAAGGCAAAGGAAATCATGGCTGAGCTACGAAAAGCAGGAATAAGTGTAAAATACGACGATCGAGACACCCAGAAGCCGGGATGGAAGTTTGCTGAATATGAATTGAAAGGAGTACCTGTTCGTATCGCGCTAGGTCCTCGAGATTTGGAAAATAAGACCCTAGAGATAGCAAGGAGAGATACCTTGACTAAAGAATCTTTCCAGTGGGAGGATATGCCTATCGCAGAAAAAATAGGAGGGTTATTGGAAGAAATTCAACACGGGATTTACCAGAAGGCATTTGATTTTAGAAAAGAAAATACCACTGAAGTGAATAGCTGGGAGGAGTTTAAGCAGGTTTTGGAGGAAAAAGCCGGATTTTTGTCAGCGCATTGGGACGGAACTCCCGAAACAGAAGATAAAATCAAAGAGCTGACTAAGGCCACCATCCGATGCATTCCTCTGGATCAGGTCCCTGAACAAGGGGTATGTGTGTACAGCGGAAAGCCTTCTTCTGGAAGGGTGCTTTTTGCGAAAGCCTATTGATTTTTAAACCCAATGAAAAACCCGAAAATTCTCGGGTTTTTTTCTTTTTAAGTAAGAATTCGTAAGAATCTAGTAGATTAGAGGCTGTTCAACTTTGTTTTTATGGAAATCTTAGTCTTAAGTACGCTGCTACTCATTGGCTTAATTCTGCTATTGGTTGAAATCCTTTTTATTCCGGGAACAACTGTTGTGGGAGTTTTTGGATTTTTGGTAAGTGGAGCGGGACTTGTATTTGCATTTCTAAATTTTGAGTATTCAGTTGCCTTATGGATTACTGGCGCCGCACTAGTGGTCAATTTTGGAGCCGTATGGTATGGGTTTAGTGCAGGCGTCTGGAATAAATTTTCGTTGAAATCAACTCAGTCTGGTGGAGCCTTTGATGGAAGAACCGATGGTTTGGAAGTAGGAATGAAGGGAATGGCTGTTTCTGACATCAAGCCCTATGGAAAAGCATCATTTAATGAGCAATGGGTAGAGGTAAAGTCAGAATCTGGATTTATCGAAGTGAATAGCTCCGTTACGATCATTAAAATTGAAAACAATAAAATAAGTGTAAACTAAACTACTATGTTTGAAGACAGTTCATTGTTCGTTTTGATTGCAGCCTTTGCTGGCATCGTTCTTCTTTTTATTTTCTTGTATTTTGTTCCGGTAAACCTTTGGATTACGGCTCAGTTTTCGAATGTCCGCGTTGGAATAGGAGAACTGATTGGGATGCGAATCCGAAAAGTGCCGCCTAGCTTGATCGTCAATGCGATGATTACAGCGACCAAGGCTGGATTGCAATTAACTACCAATGACTTGGAAACCCATTATCTGGCTGGAGGAAATGTCCCAACCGTCATTCGAGCATTGATTTCTGCAGATAAAGCCAATATTGTCCTAAGTTTTAAGCAGGCCACAGCGATTGACTTGGCAGGTAGAGATGTATTTGAGGCAGTTCAAATATCCGTAAATCCAAAGGTGATCAACACGCCAAATGTAGCGGCGGTAGCAGCAGATGGAATTCAGTTGGTAGCCAAGGCAAGAGTGACTGTTCGTGCAAACATTGCGCAGCTCGTGGGTGGCGCTGGTGAAGAAACCATTTTGGCTCGAGTAGGAGAAGGGATTGTTACATCCATCGGATCTTCCTTAAATCACAAGTCTGTATTGGAGAATCCTGACAAAATATCTAAGCTGGTCTTATCCAGAGGCCTTGATGCAGGAACAGCCTTCGAAATCCTTTCCATTGATATTGCTGACATTGATGTAGGGGCTAACATTGGGGCCAAACTTCAAATAGATCAAGCGTCTGCCGACTTGAAGGTGGCTGAGGCAAGAGCCGAAGAGCGTAGAGCCATGGCAGTAGCCTTGGAGCAGGAAATGAAAGCGCGAAATGTAGAAATGCGAGCCAAGGTAATTGAGGCTGAAGCAGAAATTCCAAGAGCAATAGCCGAGGCATTCCGCTCAGGCCAGCTTGGTGTAATGGATTACTACAAGATGGAAAATGTCAAATCGGATACAGCCATGCGGGATTCCATTGCCAATTCAGGGAAGGATCCCAAAGATTCAGGATCTTCGAAATCCTAAATTTCAAAATTAAAAGGGAGCCTTTAAGCTCCCTTTTTTCTTTTCCCTGGGGAAGCTTTTTCAGGACTTGCTTCTGGAATTTCCACCGCTTGTTCGATGCCTTTCACAAGTACTTTTTGTTCGTTCCAATCAATTTCAACCTGCGTGTATTGTAAGGGTAAAAACACATCTCCATTGGCTCGGATGATTCCCGACAGGCCCTCTTTCGAAACAATAAAAAAGTCTTTGTTTTCTACCTGAATCTGGTCAAATGAAATTGGTAAAATGGGGTTTCCTATGGAATTTAAAAGACCTGATTTTCCATTACTTTCAACCAAATAATAGCCTTCTTTCAACCGCAAAATTTTGTCTAATGCTTCTGGGTAAGCCAAGTTTCCATTTGGGGAAATGAGGTACTGTTTACCTGCAAGTTCAGCAATAGCTATTCCACCTGAAAAACCCTTTATTTTATCCCATTTTGCCTCAGCGAGCATTTTTCCTTCAGTGTTGATGGTGCCCCAGGTGCCGCTGTTTCGATAGGAACTTACTTTATCTGAAAAAGTACCCACCTCCAAGAAACTAGGTGCAATGATCCATTTTCCAGCGGCATCCAAATAACCATACTTGCCATTTTTAAGTGCGGGAAAAAGTCCTTCTGTACCTACCCCAATCCATTCGGCATCGGAGTTGGGGGCTACTAGCCAGCCTTTTTTACCAAGTAAGCCAAGCTTATTTTCTCGAAACCGAATATTGAAAGCATCAGGTCCTATGGATGTTACCGATTCCATTCCCACGGCATCGAGTAAGATCCCTTCTTCCTCCAGTACGCGTCTCAATTTACCATGTATGTATTCCAACAAGAGTTCGCCTTCCTTGGTGATTTTGTGGTAGGAATTGTAGCGTACTTGAGCACTTTCTTCAAATCCACGAATCAAGAGGAATTGGTTTTCATCAAAGCCAAAATAATTGTCTCCGCGCGTGTATTCCAACTGGTCTAGCACAGGGTCTAAGACATAATTTCCGGCTTGGTTGATTAGACCATACCCTGAGGCTTCTTTAGCCAAAAGAAAATTGCTTTGATTTTCTTGAAGCAATTCATAGGATTTTTCAGGGGTGGAAGAGAGGGGTAAAAAATACTGGCCTTGATTTTTCAAGATAACTTGCCCATTGCGTGTGAGCTTGGCTTCTTCAGCTGTTCCCAACCATTTGGATTTGCCTGTAGATTTTTCAAATACCCAATAGTCTTTCCCTTTTCTAGCCAATAGGCGATTGGTGTAGGTACTGATTTCCTCGTACTCGAGGGGAAGGGCTAATTGCCCATACTCATGAAAGGCGCCGATTCCTTTGGGGCCTTTTACCAAAATCCAAGGCTTTAGGTATTGAAATACTTCTTCGCCTTGAAGGTCTACTACAGGCCTTAAATCAGGAGAAAGGAGAAATAGTCCACTCGTATTTTTTCCAACACTTACCGATTCTCCTAGTAAGGTGATGTCCTGGTAACTTGCACGGGTCTGGAGGCTTCCACTAAAGTCATAGACTTCCCAAGTTTGTCCTTGACTAGGGATTGCCAAGAATAGAAAACTTGCTAAAACTGGGTAAAACAGATTTCTCATGGCATTTTGAAAAGCGGGGTGATAACACTGCAAATCTCCAAGTTACTGGATCATGCGCAAAAATTAATCTTTCTCATTTTTTGACTTTTCTAAGTCAAAAAGATCTGTGATCAGCTCAATCATTTCGCTTGCCTGATCTCGTTGGCAGGCAGCTCTCAATTGAACAACGGGCACCTTCAGTATTTTTTGCATCATACTTTTGGTGATTTTATCAATCAATACAAATTCTTTTTCGTCTGCATTTTTCAAATACCTACCCAACTCTTCCTGCCGAATTTGCTCCAAGGCCTGCTTGAGTTTCTGAATGGTAGGGGAGACCACCATTTCTTTTTGCCAAGCGCCAAACTCCTCAATACTTTCCTTGAGAATGGCTTCGACGGATGGGATGGCCTCCAGTCTATTTTGTAGCGCGGCGCTAGCTTTGCTTCGGATATTGTCCACGTTGTAGAGTACCACTCCTGGCAATTCTTCCACAGTAGTCTCAATACTTCGAGGTACAGATAGATCAATCAGCACCTTGTAGCTAGGAATGTTGATTGACTCAATCATTGCTTTCGTGATGAAAGGTTCAGCCATTCGTACCGAACACACCACCACATCGGCTTCTTCTATGGCATCAAGGCAGGACTCAAACGGGATTACTTCAAAACCGAGTGGAAGACCAATTTCCTCAGCTTTGGAGAGGGTTCGATTTGCGATTTTGATTTGAGCGGTCGGAAGATGTACCATGTTTTTGGCTACATCCTCTCCAATCTCTCCAACTCCAATCAGCAAAATTCGAGGCTGAAAAATATTTTGAGTAAGACTTTCAATCAACTCAATAGTAGCATAGGAAAGGGAGGCAGCACCGTCTCTGAATGCAGTTTCTTGCACCACACGCTTGTTGGTAAAGAAGACCGTATGCATCAGTCGATGCAAGAATGGGCCAGCAAGCTCCAAATCTGCGGATGTTTGGTAGGCTCTTTTCACCTGATTTGAGATTTGGATGTCACCTACCACCTGTGCTTCTAAACCCATCGATACTCGAAACAAGTGGGTGACGGCTTCTTGTTCGTTATTTAAAACTTGAAAATAGTCCAGGTAGCCAATGGCATCGGGCAACCCTCTTTCAATCCCAATTAGCTTGATTAGTTCAACACTGAGATCCGATTCGTGGCTGTAATAGACTTCAGTTCGGTTGCAAGTAGAAAGAATTAAGGCATCTGAAACGCTAAAAAATTCTTTGAGTTTGTGCAAAAGACGTTCAATAGCCAAATCATCCAAAGAAATTAACTCCCGAATGTGTACGGGGGCACTTCGATGGGATAAAC
>JBEDEY010000242.1:0-3821 GCA_041175425.1 Bacteroidota bacterium
AGAACTTGGGAAGTAAAGAATCGTGAGATTTCACTCACTGGACCTACCTTTTCCCCAGATGGTACAAAGGCAGTTATCCAAGCGAGAGCAGTGGACAACAAAGACCGATGGATTGCTTCCATAGACCTGACCACAGGTGCATTGACTACCTTGGATCGTCAGCGCGATGAGGCCTGGATAGCGGGTCCTGGAATTGGTTGGGGAGGAACCTTAGGCTGGCTTCCTGACTCCAAGTACCTGTATTTCCAATCCGAAGAAAGTGGTTATTCCCATCTCTACCTCGTAGATGTGATTACAAAAGAGAAGAAAGCGCTTACTGCGGGAAAATTTGAAGTATTTGATCCTTTCTTGTCCAAAGACAAAAAGTCTTGGTACCTAACCACCTCTGAAGTACATCCGGGTGAGCGGCATTTTTACCGCATGCCGTTAATGGGTGGAAAGATGGAGCAATTGACATCTATGGTTGGAGAAAACCAAGTCGTCCTTTCGCCCGATGAAAAGCAACTCGCAATTCTACACAGTTATTCCAATGTACCCACCGAATTGTACGTGCAGGAAAACAAGGTGGGTGCGAAGCCCATTCGCCTGACTTCTGGACAGTCGGAGGAATTTAAAAGTTACGCTTGGCGCGACCCTCAACTGGTGCGCTTCGCTGCACAGGACGGTGCTCAAGTACCCGCAAGGCTGTACCTACCTGAGCCTAGCAAAAAGAATGGTGCTGCAGTCATCTTCGTGCATGGCGCAGGATACCTTCAAAATGTCCACAAGTGGTGGAGCAGCTACTTTCGGGAATACTTTTTTCACAACCTACTCACCGATTTAGGCTACACTGTCTTGGACATTGATTACAGAGGATCTGCAGGCTATGGTAGGGATTGGCGTACGGGCATTTACCGCCACATGGGAGGCAAAGACCTTTCCGATCAGGTAGATGGGGCCAACTTTCTGATGAAGCAGCACGGAGTGGAAGCGGGTCGAATCGGGATTTATGGAGGCAGCTATGGCGGGTTTATTACCTTGATGGCCATGTTCAATCATGGCGATGTATTTGCCTCGGGTGGAGCTTTGCGTTCGGTTACCGATTGGGCACATTACAACCATGGCTATACGGCCAATATTTTGAATACCCCAGAAGAAGATCCCATTGCTTACCGACGCTCCTCTCCCATCTATTTTGCTGAAGGATTAAAGGGCAACCTCTTGATTGCGCATGGCATGTTGGACGTCAATGTGCACTTTCAGGATGTTGTACGTCTTTCTCAGCGTCTCATCGAATTGAAGAAGGATAACTGGGAAATGGCCGTTTATCCAGTTGAAGATCATGGATTCGTCACGCCAAGTTCCTGGACAGACGAATACAAGAGAATATTAAAGTTGTTTAACACCACGCTCCTAAAAGACTAAAAATCATGCGGATACGCTATCGCTCACTTTTCCTTTGCCTACTTCTAGTCCCTGGATTCTTCCACACTAGCCTAGGCCAAACCCCAACTTCACAAGGTCTGGTAGCCGACCGTGCCATGGTGGTCTCGGCACGTGAAGAAGCCTCCAAGATTGGTGTGGAGATCTTGAAGCAGGGAGGCAATGCCTTTGATGCCATGATGGCCACTGAAATGGCATTGGCTGTGACTTTCCCTTTTGCGGGCAACTTAGGCGGTGGTGGCTTTATGGTGTATCGGATGGCAGACGGCCAAATCGGAAGTTTGGACTACCGAGAAAAAGCTCCTCTAGCCGCTACCAAAGACATGTATTTGGATAAAGATGGAAATGTGATCCCACAGCTGAGTACTCAAGGAATTTTAGCTTCTGGAGTTCCAGGGACCTTGGCAGGCATTTTTGAGGCACAGGCCAAGTTTGGAAAACTGAACCCCAAGCAAGTACTGCAACCAGTAATTGACCTGGCACGAAATGGTTATGTGGTGACTAAAAATCAAGCCGAGAGCCTGCGAAATCATCGGCAGATTTTCATCCAAGTAAATGGTCCTAACACCTTTTTTGGAAAGGAAATTAAAGAAGGAGACACGCTGAAGCAACCAGCACTTGCCAATACTTTGGAGCGAATTGCCAACAATGGAAAAAATGAGTTTTACAAAGGAGAGACGGCAAAAATTCTGGTCAATTATTTTCAAGCCAATGGAGGAATCATTTCTAAAAAGGACCTAACCCAATACAAAGCTGTCTGGAGAGATCCCATTGTTTTCCCTTATAGAAACCTGAAAGTGATCTCCATGGCACCTCCTAGCTCTGGGGGAATTACCTTGGGCCAAATCCTCAAAATGCTAGAGCCCTATCCCCTACACAAGCTTGGACACCATTCTCCTGAATATGTGCAACTGCTCGTGGAGGCGGAGCGTCGTGCCTATGCGGATCGGAATCACTATTTGGGAGATCCTGATTTTGTAAGCATCCCTACCCAACAATTACTAGATTCTGCGTATCTCAAGTCTAGAATGGGAAATTTTTCATTTGAAAAGGCCAGCAAATCGGCAGATATCGCTAGAGGGGAGCTCTCCTTTTCAGAAAGCATGGAAACTACCCACTACTCCATTGTGGATGCAGATGGCAATGCGGTATCGGTGACTACTACACTCAATGGTGCTTATGGATCGAAGGTATATATTGAGGAGTTGGGCTTTTTCATGAACAATGAAATGGATGATTTCAGCGCCAAAGCTGGAGTTCCCAACATGTTTGGTCTTGTTGGTACCGAAGCAAACAGCATTGCTCCAGGCAAGCGAATGCTCAGTTCCATGACTCCTACCATCGTAGAAAAAGAGGGCAAACTATCCATGGTCGTGGGTACTCCAGGAGGATCCACAATCATTACTTCCGTCTTGCAGACCATCTTGAACGTCTATGAATTTGATATGGGCATGCAGGAAGCGGTCAATGCTCCGAGATTTCATCACCAGTGGTTGCCTGATCTCGTAAACTTTGAACCCAAGGCTTTTGGTACAGATCTTCTTCGTACGCTCAAATCTCGTGGTTATTTGATCAACGAAAGTGCAAGTCCGATCATAGGAAAAGTAGATGCCATCCGTGTCTTGTCCAACGGCAAACTCGAAGGAGGTGCTGATCCGAGAGGAGACGATAAGGCTGTAGGGTATTGAACCTAGGAAAAACCCTGACAAAAATTGATTAGTAGAAAAATCTTGACTCAGTAAATATGCAGGATCAATTCGTTGATCCTGCGGCTATTTTTGAGTTCAATTTGTCGAAAAGAGCCTCTAGATGCCCTTTGTTTTCAACTAATTTTTGCCCGGTGATTTGCACTTTTTTTGCCTGCCAAACCTTGGGAATTGCCCATTTACCTTGGGCCAAGGAATACATCCAAAGCAAATCCAGGAAATTGACAAAGAGGTTACCTCGGTAAAATAAAGAAGGTTCTATGAGTTCAAAACCAATTCGTTGTACTGTTCGGTTACTGAAAAAATAAGAGGTTCCAACAATGTTCACCGATTCAGGTACTGCCTTATCCTCGATCAATTGAATGATCTTTTTCAAGCCCTCCAATTGAAATAGCAGCAACTTATTTCTCATTTCAATTCCTGACTTGTACTTCCGCATGACAAACAAATAGTCAAAACTACCCCCACTATGCAAATCGATCTGGGTGTCAGATGGGGTGTATCCTAGCAGCATGGGAGAATAATATCTGTAGACACCCAGCAGTGTAAAAAAGGGAGTAGAGGAAAATTGTCCAATGGGCACATAAAAAATAACCAATAAATAGGCAATGGGATGGGCATAACCTAGTTCAATTAGGGCAAGCGCTGGAAAAAATCCACTGACTAGCAAAAGTAAGGCAAGCAGCCATTGCA
>JBEDEY010000243.1:0-2712 GCA_041175425.1 Bacteroidota bacterium
AAATCAACCGATGGGGGTTCCACCTGGAAGAAAGTCCTTTACATCAACGATAGCACGGGAATTTCATCGCTCTCGATGGACATGAACAATCCACGAATACTGTATGCCACTTCATGGGAACACAGAAGGTTTCCTTGGACGGTATCCAGTGGAGGAGCAGGTTCTGCGATTTGGAAATCAACTGACGAAGGAAATACCTGGCATAAGCTCACAGAGGGTTTGCCAAAAATGATGGGCAAGATGGGAATCAGCGTTTCCCGCGCAAATTCAAACCGTGTATTCGCCATCGTAGAAACTGAAAAAAGCAAATCAGGCCTATACCGTTCGGATGATGCCGGTAAAACCTGGGCCTTGCTATCCAACAACCAGGATATTAGCTCACGCTCTTGGTATTACATGGAAGTATTTGCAGATCCCATCAATGAAAATATTGTTTATGTGTTGAATGCCCCAATGATGAAATCCATAGATGGGGGCAAAACATTTGCGCAAGTACGAGTTCAACACGGGGACACGCATGATCTCTGGATCAATCCAAGTAAAAATAACGTCATCGCACTTGGCGATGATGGGGGTGCTGAAATAAGTTTCGACTTTGGAAAATCCTGGTCAAGCATCATGAATCAGCCTACCGCACAATTTTACCGGGTGAATACAGACAATGTATTTCCCTACAAGGTCTATGGCGGGCAGCAAGATAACTCATCCGTAATTATCGCAAGCAGAAACAATGGATCTTCGCTTACAGAGCGTGACTGGACTTCAGGTGCTGGCTGTGAATCTGCTTTTCTTGCATTTGACCCCAACGATCCCACCCTTGTTTTTGGCGGATGCTATCAAGGCTATATTGACGTGTTGAATAGAAAAACGAATGAATCAAAGGATGTGCAGGCTTATCCCACCCTCAACCTTGCCATCGAACCGAAAGACATGAAATACCGCTTCAATTGGAACGCTCCAATTGTGGTATCCCCCCATGATCCAAAAACAATTTACCATGCAGGGAATGTATTGCTAAAGTCAACCAATGGAGGAATGAGTTGGGATCCAATCAGCGGAGACCTCACACGCAATGACAAATCAAAACAAGGTCCGGGGGGAGTTCCATTCACCAACGAAGGTGCGGGAGGAGAGAACTACAATACGATCTTTTATGTGGCCGAATCCACGATTGAAAAAGGCGTTATCTGGACAGGCAGTGATTGTGGTTTGGTGAATGTGACATTGGATGGTGGAAAAACATGGACCAATGTAACACCAGCTGATCTTCCTGAATCACAAATCAATAGCATTGAACTTTCTGGGTTCGACAAAGGCGTTGCCTATATTTCAGCAACGCGGTATAAGTTGAATGATTATGGGGCTTATGCCTACAAGACCACTGACTATGGTAAAACTTGGACGAAAATAAACAAGGGCTTAAAGAAGGATGATTTTATCAAAGTAATCCGAGAGGATACCAAGAACAAAAGCATTTTGTATGCGGGTAGTGAACGAGGATTTTATCTCTCTACAGATGCAGGAAGCAGCTGGCAGCCTTTCCAATTAAACCTGCCGATAGTTCCTGTCACGGATTTGATGATTCGAGACAATGATCTTGTGGCAGCAACAGCGGGCAGGGCTTTTTGGATTCTTGATGATTTGGGAGCCATCCAACAAGCGACAACTGCTTCGTCAGTAACCTTATTTTCACCAAAGCCAGCTTACAAGTTTGGTGGTGGCACGGGATTGCCAGAAGCAAAATACACTGCTGGACAAAACGCCCCAGAAGGAGTAATACTCGATTACATCCTTCCTGAGGTAACAGACAGCACTTTGGTAACCCTAAAAATTACGGATGCATCTGGCAAAGTGATTCGAACCTACTCCAATAAAAAAGATGCGTCATATATGAAATATCCTGGTGGTCCAGCAGCAGCTACCTTGCTTAGTGCTAAGAAAGGGCACAATCGTTTCTTATGGAACCTGAGAAATGAAAGCCTCCAACCCGATGTAAAGAACGTTTTTGTTTACGGTAGCTATGAAGGCTATGCAGTTCCTCCAGGCAAATACAAAGCGCAATTGAATTTCAATGGGACGATTTCAGAAACGGAAATGACCGTATTGGCAAACCCTACTATTTCTGCAACAGCAGCTGATTGGAACGAGCAACAGCAGATTCTTGCTTCCATTACTGCCTCAATTAGTGAAATGCATCAACAGGTAAATGAGCTACGAAAAATCAGAAAGCAGCTTATCCACCATAGCGACATCCTTAAAGGCGTGAAACCTGCAGAAAAAGTGCTGGACGAAGCCAAAAAACTAATTGAAAGTATTGATGCTTGGGAGTCAAATATCGTTGAGGGTAGAATTCAAAACGGGCAAGATGTGATCAACTGGCCGAGCAAACTCAATGTTGAATTCTTCAACATCAAGCGGCTTGCAGATGCTGCTGACCCAAGAATTACACAAGGAATAAAAACCAGGTTGGCTGATTTGCAATCCCAATGGAATGCAGAAAAAGTTAAAGTTGAGGCAATTAAAAAATCAGTTGCTGCCTACAATACCCTGTATAAATCTCAGCAGCTCGAAGCACTTATTTTTTAACTCTCGGAGAAGGTAAAAACCACATAGGCACGTAAGAAAAACTTTTGTGCCTATGTGGCTTTAAAGTTTAACCTATCTGCAACCTATCCGCAAATGGGGTAACTCCCCCTTGACAAGGGGGATGGG
>JBEDEY010000244.1:0-4612 GCA_041175425.1 Bacteroidota bacterium
GTATTTGAATAGGGATTAAAAACTAGAAAAATTATCGTTTAGGAAATTTTAGAGGAGCCAGCTAATTCAAAAAATAACAGTTTAGGCAGTTCGATTTGGGCAAATAAAAAAACCATGAAAAAATTCATGGTTTTAGTCAATTAACAATAAACCCAAAATAACCTGTTGTAAGAGAAGGAGTTGAACCTTCAAAGTAACAAACACGAAAGATTTCTATTTGTTTACTTTTCCTGAATTGACTGCTTTTTTGTCAATTATTTTTTGTCTTACAAAATCTGTTGTGGTACTAAAACTACAACAAGACAAAGGTACAAAACGAGGCTATCTGATTACAAATATTTCAACAAATCTTCTAATAATTTACATTATTTTTAAGGAAATCGATTGTAATATGTCAACCTGTTAATTTTTAGCTTGTTTGGCCAATTAAAATTGAGGAATTGGCATAAAAAATCAGCCTATAAATTAAAAAAGTGTGTTTTTGAATCTTGGCTTTTCTCTTTTTACAAAAAAAATCGATCAGTCTACCTGCACATACTGCTCCCATTTCTGCAAGACCGTTGAAAAATCTGCTGGTAGTGGAGCTTCAAAATAGAGGTTTTTCTTTGTAATGGGGTGCACAAATCCCAAACTCATCGCATGCAACGCTTGCCTTGGCATCGCATCAAAGCAATTATTGATAAAGCTCTTGTATTTGGCAAATTGAGTACCCTTTCGAATCTTATCTCCCCCATACATTGCATCATTGAATAAAGGATGCCCTAAAAATTTAAAGTGCGCCCGAATCTGATGCGTTCTCCCTGTTTCCAAGGTACACTGCACCAAAGACACATAGCGAAGGCGCTTCAATACTTTCCAATGCGTAATGGCATGCTTGCCTTGACTGCCATCTGGAAATACTTCCATCACCTTGCGGTCTTTGGCACTGCGTCCCACATGGCCTACAATAGTACCCTCATCCGCTTCTGGCTCACCCCAAACCAAAGCCAAATAGGTGCGCTGAATGGTGTGGTAAAAAAATTGAGCTGCCAATGGCGCCATAGTCTCTTCTGTTTTGGCAATCACCAACAAGCCCGAAGTATCCTTGTCAATCCGGTGAACCAAGCCTGGACGACCTACATTGCCTTTCATTTCAGGCAGGTGCTGAAAATGATATACCAGCCCATTCACCAAAGTTCCTGTCCAATTGCCATGCGCCGGGTGAACCACCATTCCTGGCGGCTTATTGACCACCAGAAGATCGCTGTCCTCATAGACAATGTCCAAAGCGATATTTTCCGAAATCACCTCGGTATCACGCGGAGGCTTCTCTAACAGCACCCGAATGTCATCTAGACCTTTGATCTTGTAATTGGATTTCACTGAATGCCCGTTGACCTGAACTCCTCCCGAATCAATCGTCTGCTGCACCTTATTGCGCGTTGCATTCGCAATTCGCTCGGTTAAAAATTTGTCAATTCGAACAGAAGATTGCCCCTTGTCCACCAAAATACGATGGTGCTCATACAAGGCTAACTCATCCTCTTCAAATTCTTCTTCCAGGTGCGGTTCGCTCATGACACAAAAATAGAAGGATGTCCCGTAACTTTGTCAAAATAGTTTGAATGCTTCAATCCTCACCTATCCCAAGCACCCTACTCAAGCACCCGCTACTCGATGAACTGAAAGTAGAAATGGAGGTGATGCGTGTGGATCAAGTTCATCCAACTGTTTCGGGGAATAAATTCTTCAAACTAAAATACAACCTAGCCGAAGCCCTCAAGCAAAACCACAGGCAAGTGCTGACTTTTGGAGGAGCCTATTCCAACCACATTTACGCCACTGCCGCAGCAGCCAAACTAGCAGGCCTCCAATCCATTGGAATCATTCGAGGAGAAGTATCAGATGAGAAAAATCCAACCCTTAGGTCTGCAAAGGATGCAGGAATGATCTTAAAGGGCCTTTCTCGAGAATTATACCGCGACAAAACTCATCCTAAATTTATAGACCAACTCCGCCAAGAGTTGGGAGAGTTTTACCTCATCCCCGAAGGGGGCACCAATGCCCTAGCCATACAAGGCACCTCTGAAATCTTGAGCAGTAACCAATTCAATTTTAGCCACCTCGCCACACCTATTGGTACAGGAGGGACCTTTGCTGGATTGGCAAATTCAATCCTCCCCCAGCAGGAACTGCTCGGAATCTCAGCATTGAAAGGTGAAGGCATCCAGGAGGAAATGAAGCAGTTACTACAAACTCACGGCATTCAGCCGCAAGGAAGTCTTTCCATCTGGACGCAGTATCATCATGGGGGCTATGCCAAATGGACCTCCGAATTGATTGAATTTATCCATTGGTTTTGGGAATCCTTCGGCATCCCGCTCGATCCTATCTACACGGGAAAAATGGCTTTTGCTTGTTGGGATTTGCTGCAAAAAAAGTACTTCAAGCCGGGCTCCCGAGTGCTGCTCATCCATACGGGAGGTCTCCAAGGAAATCTTGGATTTACACAGCGAACAGGCATCGCACTTCCTAGTCCTTGAGCGTGAAAAAATCCTCAGATTCCTGAGGGTGCAGCTGCAATACATTGGCAGCAGCAAGGCGAACCAGGGTCTTGGAAGCCATGTAAAAGGGAATGCGCGCTGCTTTGGAAAATTCTTTTAGCGTGATTCGTCCTCGCTCCTCCAAAAATTTCATCAACACCTCCTCTTTTTTCCCGTAGGTAAAAACAGTGTCCTTTGGAACTCTACTTTTTCGAAGGAGCTCCCACACCTCTCGGCTAGCCTGAACGGTTCGATCTTGCACCCGGATGTAGGAAACTTTCTTTTCCTCAGCCCATAAATAATGCGGGCGATCTGGGCTATGTGGAATGCGGAAGACGGCCACCCCTTTTTTCTCAGATAATTTTACGGTAGCTACCTCCACCTGTAAAGGAGGGAAAATAAGGGTTCGGATAGCTTTATCCATCACAAAAATCTCCTCTTCAATGAAGCGCTGTCCACTGACGGTGCCATCATCGTCAACCCCAATCAACAAGGTGCCTCCCTGGGTATTGGCCAAGGCAATGACCTCTCGCACGATTTTTTCTGGATAGGCAGCTTTTTTTTTGAACTCAATTTGGAGTCCTTCGCCCTTACCTGCCAATTCTTTTACTTCTTGAAGGGTCATGATCGTACGTTCGAGTCGTTTAAATTCCTCGGTTCAGTTCTTCCAATCGTTTCTTTTGAGCCATCCACTCATCTCTCAACCGCGCAGCCTCCATGAAGTTCAATTCTTTCGCAGCTTTTTCCATTCCCTTCTGGGTTTGTTGAATCAGCTTTTCCAACTTTTCGGTACTGAGGTACATCACCACTGGATCCGCTACCAAGGAAGCTTCTCCTGGCATAGGCTCTGCATACATTTTTGGATTTTTCTTGGAATCTGCCACCTTCGTTTGGCTCATGATCCTCTCCCTAGACTTGATGATGGTCATCGGGGTAATGTCATGCTCGAGATTGTAGGCAATTTGAAGTGCTCGTCTTCGTTTGGTTTCGTCAATTGCGGCTTCCATGGACTTCGTGATCTGGTCTGCATACATGATTACCCTCCCATCGGAGTTTCGTGCAGCCCGACCAATGGTCTGTACCAGGGAACGCTCATTCCTCAAAAATCCCTCCTTATCGGCATCTAGAATAGCTACCAAAGCCACTTCTGGCAAATCCAGACCCTCCCGAAGCAAATTGACCCCCACCAATACATCAAAAACGCCGAGTCGAAGCTCTCGAAGAATTTCCACCCGGTCCAATGTTTTGACTTCCGAGTGAATGTAGCGCGACTTTACCCCAGCACGCTCCAGGTATTTTTGAAGCTCTTCTGCCATCCGCTTCGTTAGGGTAGTCACCAACACCCGAGCTTCCTGCTTGATGGTTTGATCGATCTCTTCCAACAAATCATCCAGCTGGTTTAAACTCGGCCTCACCTCTATCGTAGGGTCCAAAAGCCCAGTAGGTCGGATGATCTGCTCCACCACTATCCCTTCTGTCAAGGTCAATTCGTAGTCTGCTGGAGTGGCGGAAACGTAGACAATTTGGTTGCTGAGCTGCTCAAACTCTTCAAACTTCAGCGGGCGATTGTCCATGGCTGAGGGAAGGCGAAAGCCATAGTCCACCAAATTTACTTTTCGGGCACGGTCTCCTCCCCACATGGCCCGCACTTGAGGTAGCGTGACATGGCTCTCGTCGATGACCAACAGGTAATCTTCGGGGAAATAATCCAACAAGCAGAATGGCCTTGTGCCGGGCTTTCGCCGATCAAAATAGCGGGAGTAGTTTTCTACCCCAGAGCAGTAGCCCAATTCCCGAATCATCTCTAGGTCAAATTCGGTACGCTCTTGCAGACGCTTTGCTTCCAAAAATTTACCCTCCTTTTCAAAAAAGGTAAGCTGCGCCATCAAGTCATCTTGGATTTCATGAATGGCCGTATCAATGGTGTCCTTACCTGTCACGAATAAGTTGGCAGGGAAAATAGAAATGATCTTCTCATCCGAAAGCTTCTTCCCTGTACTAGGTTCGATCCGCTGAATGGCTTCGATTTCATCTCCCCAGAAAATAATCCGGTAGGCAAAGTCCGCATAGGCAACATAAATGTCTACCGT
>JBEDEY010000245.1:0-3497 GCA_041175425.1 Bacteroidota bacterium
GGTTCGGTATCTTTCTGAGATAAAAGAATATGCAGGGTTTCTGGAGTGGTAATCAGGCATTCGGGAGGATTCCGTTTGAAGCTCGCGCGTGTTTTCGCATCGGTATCCCCATTCCGAACCGCTACAGTCCAAGGCAAACCTAGGCCATCACAGGCCTCTTGCATCGCTTTTTGAAGGTCCTGAGCAAGGGCTCTGAGTGGAGTAACCCAAATGACTTGAAGCCCATTTTTCCGTGGGGTTTTCCAGTCTGCTGGGTTGTTTTGAATGTAATTCAAAAGGACTCCAAACCAGAGCGCGAATGTCTTTCCAGAGCCTGTGGGCGCATTGAGGAGACCGGATTTTCCATCCAAGTAATCAGTCCAAGCCTGGATTTGAAAGGGGAAGGGGCTCCATCCTTTTTGACTGAAATAGTCCAGACCTGGTTTTAGGCGTACATCTTCCATGTCAGTGGAGTAGGGCTTTGAGATCAGCTAGGCTGTTGGCCTGGTCAATGGTCTTGTCTTTTCGCCACCTTGCGATGCGTGGAAATCGCAAGGCAACTCCACTTTTGTGTCGTGGGCTTGCTTGGATACCTTCAAAGGCGATTTCAAAAACAAGTCCAGGAGTGACGGTTCGAACAGGCCCAAATTTCTCCTTGGTGTTTTTTTTGACAAAGGCATCCACCTCTCGAATCTCTGCATCTGTCAAGCCAGAGTAGGCTTTGGCGAAGGAAACCAATACCTCCCCATCCCAAACTCCAAAGGTATAATCTGTAAAAAGGTCTGCTCTTCGTCCATGCCCTTTTTGGGCATAGATGAGCACTCCATCGATTTGTAAAGGGTCTAATTTCCATTTCCACCAAGCTCCTCGTTTTCGGCCAGTTTCGTAAAGGGAGTCCTTTTTTTTCAGCATGAGACCTTCTGTTTGTACTTCTCGTGCATTTTCCCGGACTCGAGCGAGTTCTTCCCAGGAACCAAAAGGGAGCGTTTCGGATAGTTTAAATTTTGGATGATTTACCTGCAGAGTAAGTACTTCAAGGAAGGCTTTTCGTTGGGAAAGGGGTTCGTTTCGGAGGTCTTTTCCTTCCCATTCCAAAAGGTCAAATGCGATGAAGCTTACGGGAGCCTCGAGCAAGATTTTTTTGGAAAGACTTTTACGGGTTATTCGCGTTTGAAGAACTGAAAAAGGAAGGGGACTTTCCTCTTGGTAGGCTAGCAGCTCCCCATCGAGTACGGTACCTTCTGGGAGTTGATCTAGGAATTCGAGGATTTCAGGAAACTTGTCGTTTACTAGCTCTTCGCCTCGGCTCCAGATAAAGGACTGCTGTCCCCTGCGGATCAGTTGCCCTCGAATGCCATCCCACTTCCATTCTGCGATCCAATCCTCGGGGGTGCTGCTCTCTAGGAATTCTGTTTCGATGGGATGCGCTAAGAAAAAAGGGTAGGGTTTGGAATAATCTTCTTCCCGGTTTTCTGGGTGCAGGAGCTCTTGTAAGCTGATTTGTTCAGGATCCCAGTTACCCATCAAGCGATGTGCCACCTGGGCTTGCGATAGCCCCGCAAATTTGGATAGGGCTTGAATGAGTAGATTTTGGCTCACTCCAATACGGAAACCACCTGTGATTAACTTATTGAATACAAATCGCTCTAGGCTAGTGAATTGATCCCAGGCAGCTAGAATTTCTTGTTTTTTCAAGGTTTCGTCGGCAGGCAACTCTTGAAGCCAGGTAATCCACTCGCTGAGCGAAACGCTATGGGTACGGGTTGGTGCTGGAAGTAAGAGGGCGATGGTCTCTGCTAGGTCCCCAACAGATTGGTACGATTCTTCAAAGAGCCAATCCGGGATGCCCGCTTTTTCTTGGCACCAAGTTCTTAATTGTTTAGTACTCACTTGACGCTTAGGCCGTCGATGGGAAAAAATAGCAATCACCCAAACTGAATCCGCTGTCGTAGCATTCGAAAAAAACCATTCCAGGGCTTCTAGCTTGTCTCCAGTTTTATTCGATTGATCGAGCCTATGGATTAGTTCTGCAAAAATTTGCATTGAAATAAGAATCTAGAAAGTGATTTTTGCCGAAAGTAAGTAGACTAGCCGAAACGAATGCCTAAATTAGAATTTGATTTGAACCACTTTTTAAGAATTGCGTTTAAAAAGAAAACCGACTTCCTATGAAAAAGTTATTGCTACTTCTTTCTTTATCGATCTGCATGGGATCTTGCAACGATGCGGATGAAACTCAATACTCAGGAAGAAGTATGGAAGTTGACCTTTTTCAAGCCAGTACCTACGCCTACAAAGGTACAGTAAAATTTAGGGAATTGGTGGATGGTAACTTGGAATTAGCGTTGCGAATGGATGGTGCTAAATCGTCCACTGAGTATGCCTATCCTGCACATTTGCATTTTGGAAGCTATGATCAAGCCAATGCTCCGATAGCTCATCTCCTGAATCCCCTGCCAGCCACGCAATTGACTTCTACCACCCAGCTGGGCAAACTATCCGATGGAAGGAGTTTGAAGTTTGAGGACCTCAGCAATTTTGATGGACATGTAAAAATTCACCTCGCCAACGAAGGCCCGGAATATGCGGTCATATTAGTTGCCGGAAATATTGGTGCTAAAGCTCGAGCAGAATTTGACCCAGATCGAATTGCTGTCTGCGGGAAAAGCTTCTAAATACAAAAGAGGCTGTCTTTTCAATTGAGACAGCCTCTTTTCATTTATGAGTAACTCGTAATTAGTTCAAGATGATCGGAAAGGTAAGATCCAAGTCTGTTTCTCCACCTGCCTGTACAAAGTTTGCAAAAGTAGGGTTATTGGCACCTGCAAAGCTTTTGTTGAGGTCATGTCGTAGCACCACTCGCATGCTGCTGTTGTTGGTACCAGTAGAAGAAGATACGGTTACAGTATTTTTGAGACCAAGTGCTATACCTCCAGCATCTGCATACTGAATGCTGAAGATATTGCTGTCAAATACAGGACCTAGAAAAAAGAACTGATGCGCAGCTGCCTCAGTTAAAATTTCTTGAGTGATGTCTTCCCCTTTGATTGCGTTGGTGACTTCAATAGTCATTTGGTACTTTTTGCCTTTGGCCAAGGTGATGGACTGAATAGTAGGGGTCTTCCCAACTTCAATGCCTTGTGGATCACTTGCTTTGAAAGAAAACACGGATCCTACCAATGCATTGGAAGCATTTAGCTCTTGAAACTTAAGTGTTACGTCTGTAATTACTTCGCCATCATTTTCTTTAGTTGGATCTTCACTTTCGCAAGAAGCGAAACCAAAAGCCATTAACGCAAGCAGGTACAGGGATACTTTTCTTAGGTTTTTCATGGTAGATAAATTTAGAATTGGTAATTAAGTTTTAGTTGAAAATTCCGTCCCATATCGGCTGTGAAATACCGAAACCGGTTCATGTATTCTTTGAATTCAGTATTTAACAGGTTATTCACCTGCATGCTTACACTGAAATCATGTTTGAAAAGCTGTATTTTTTTGGAAAAGCCCAAGTTCACCAA